>NZ_JABBAM010000025.1 GCF_018607965.1 Planktotalea sp. | reverse complement strand
CCCCGCCAACAACCCCATATGCAGTCCAGAAATGGCGAGCAAATGCGCAAGATTACTGTGGCGCTGATTGGTGAGTGTTTCTTGAGAGAGCCCGCTGCGATCCCCTGTCATTAATGCGGCTGCAAAGGCACCTGTTTGACCACTCAAATGCATTTGCACACGCTCAGAGAGCGTAAGTCGCAGCGAAAAGAACGTTACTTCATCGGGCGGATAAGCCGCCAACAGCACTGGAACGCGGGAATATCCCAAGCCGCCCAAACCACCAAACCAAGCGTAACGCAGGAAATCAAACCCGTGTGGCTCTGCGGGACCAGAGGGCGGGGACAAATGCGCTGTCGCCATCACGCGCGCGCCCGCTTTTGGACGTGGATCGCCGTCAGAGCCAAACAGCGATAAACGCACAAATTGAGGGGTTTCATTCACCAAACGACGCCCCAGTTTCACCTGATCCAAGGTCACGCACAACGCGCCAGATTCAGAGCGGTCAAGCCCCACTACACGCCCTTCGACTGGCCCATAATATCGCCACTCTAAGATCGGGCAGCAACCGTCGCACTGCGTAAACCCGCCAACGCAAATCCTGCTGCCATTAGTGCGAGAGCCCACAAAATCGGGCGCAACGCATAGCTGACATAACGCAAAGCAACGCCACTTAGGCCAGCGCAACAGCCAGCCCAACCCAAAATCGCGAAACTTGGTTCAAACGGAGTTTGGAAAAACAGCAATACCCCCAAGCCAAGTAAGACAGGTGACCACACAAAGCCCTGCCCTAATTCTGCGCTTAAACCCTCGCGCAAACGGCTTGCTTGGCCCATGTGTGTTCGCGGCTCCTTGTCCTTGCGGGCTGTGATAGATATCAGATGTCAACTTTACCTAATTTATGCTTACCGAAAGGTTAATCGCGCTATGTCCGCTGATGTCGTCACACGTTTTGCCCCCTCGCCTACCGGCTATCTTCATATCGGCGGCGCGCGCACTGCGCTGTTCAACTGGCTTTATGCTCGCGGACGCGGCGGCAAGTTTCTGCTGCGAATAGAGGATACGGATCGTGCGCGCTCCACACCCGAAGACACAGCAGCAATCCTGCAAGGGATGGAATGGCTTGGCCTGGACCATGACGGCGAAGTCATCAGCCAATTTGATCGCGCGGATCGTCACGCAGAGGTGGCCAATGAAATGCTGGCCGCGGGCAAAGCGTTCAAATGTTTCGCGACGCAGGACAAAATCGAAGCGTTCCGCGAAGCTGCGCGTGCTGAGGGAAAATCCACACTTTATCGCAGCCCTTGGCGCGATGCCGATGCAAGCACGCATCCCGATCTGCCCTTCGTGATTCGTGTCCGCGCACCTGAGGGCGGTGTGATGGTGATCAAAGATGAGGTCCAAGGCGACGTGAAAATCGGCCACGACCAGTTGGATGATATGATTTTGCTGCGCTCGGATGGGACGCCTGTTTACATGCTTGCTGTTGTTGTTGACGATCACGATATGGGCGTGACGCATATTATTCGCGGCGATGACCACCTTAGTAACGCCGCACGTCAAATGATGGTCTATGAGGCGATGGGCTGGGATGTTCCTGTGCTGGCCCATATTCCGCTGATTCACGGGCCAGATGGCAAGAAATTGTCCAAGCGCCACGGCGCTTTGGGTGCACAAGAATATCAGTTGATGGGCTATCCCGCCGCTGGCATGCGTAACTATCTTGCTCGATTGGGGTGGAGCCACGGAGACGATGAATTCTTCTCGGATGCTCAGGCCAAAGAATGGTTTGATTTGACGGGAATCGGTAAATCTCCGGCACGTTTTGATACGAAGAAATTGGAACATTTGTGCGGTCAACACATAGCAAGCTCAAAAAATGCTGCTTTGCAGCAAGAACTTCTGGATTTTTTGGCGGCTAAAGGAAGTGACGCCATGTCAAAAGATAGGATTGCGCTTTTGTCATCGGGTCTAGATTGCCTCAAAGAACGGGCCAAAACCTTCCATGAACTTATTGAAAAAGCTGAATTTATCCTTTCTGACCGCCCCATTCAGCCTGATGAAAAGGCTCTTAAATCGCTCGATTCAGTATCCCGTGGTATACTGAACGCGTTGACGCCGCATCTGCAAAATGTTAGCTGGACCAGAGGCGCTTTAGAGGCAGTCACTGCTGAGTTTGCCGAAGCGAATGGCACTAAATTTAGCAAGATGGCTGGTCCTTTGCGCGCAGCGCTTGCCGGGCGTTCTGCGACACCAAGCGTATTTGATATGTTGCTGGTTCTAGGCCGCGAGGAATCGCTTGGCCGCATAACCGACGCTGCATCTGAGAACGGGTAAGACTTCGGTAAGACCCATCCGTTACACAAACCTGAACGCGGTCCGCGCGGTAGGTAGATTTGAAAAGGGAAATAATATGTCCGATACCGCAAAACGCAGCGCGAAGCTGACCATTGATGATCAAAGCATTGATCTACCCATCTATTCGCCCACTGCGGGCCCTGATGTCCTTGATATCCGCAAATTGTATTCACAAGCGGGTGTTTTCACATACGATCCTGGCTTCACGTCTACAGCAAGCTGTGACAGCACGATCACGTTCATTGACGGCATCAAAGGTGAACTGCTGCACCGTGGTTACCCGATCGATCAGCTGGCCGAGAATTCTCACTACCTCGAGGTATGCTATTTGCTGATGTACGGCGAATTGCCAACTGCAGCCGAGCTTGAGGATTTCGAATTCCGCGTCACGCATCACACAATGGTCCACGAGCAGATGATGAATTTCTTCCGTGGCTTCCGTCGCGACGCGCATCCAATGGCGATTATGACTGGCGTGATTGGCGCGATGTCCGCGTTTTATCCCGATAGCACAGACGTGAATGACCCATGGCAGCGCGAAGTGGCGTCAATCCGTATGATCGCGAAAATGCCAACGATTGCTGCGATGGCCTATAAATACACAATCGGTCAGCCATTCGTATATCCGCGCAACGATCTTGATTACGCATCCAACTTCCTAAGCATGTGTTTTGCAGTCCCTTGTGAGGACTATGAAGTGAACCCAGTTCTAGCCCGTGCCATGGATCGCATCTTTACGCTGCACGCCGATCACGAACAGAATGCGTCTACATCGACTGTACGCCTCGCATCGTCGTCTGGTGCAAACCCGTTCGCGTGTATCGCAGCTGGTGTTGCGTGTCTTTGGGGGCCTGCACATGGCGGCGCTAACCAAGCCTGCCTAGAAATGTTGCAAGAAATTGGAACTGTGGATCGTATTCCTGAGTTCATCGCACGCGCGAAGGACAAAGACGACCCCTTCCGCCTGATGGGCTTTGGCCACCGTGTCTACAAAAACTTTGACCCACGTGCCAAAGTGATGAAGCAATCCGCAGACGAAGTTTTGGAATTGCTTGGTGTAGACAACAACCCAATCCTGCAGGTTGCGAAAGAATTGGAAAAAGCGGCCTTGGCTGATCCGTATTTCGCAGAAAAGAAGCTGTTCCCGAATGTCGACTTCTATTCTGGCATCATTCTTGAAGCGATGGGTTTTCCAACGTCCATGTTCACACCCATCTTCGCGCTGTCACGCACCGTAGGTTGGGTCAGCCAGTGGAAAGAGATGATCGCAGATCCACAGAACAAGATCGGTCGTCCACGTCAGCTATACCTTGGTGAAACATCACGCAACTACACTGACATCGAAACGCGCTGAGCGATTTGAATTAGATTTTGCAAACGCCCTGCCAATCATGGCAGGGCGTTTTGCATTTAAGCCCCAATAATGATCTCGGCACGTAGACCACCAAGTTTCTCGCTTTTGCCAAAACGCAAAGTTCCACCATGCGCACGCGCAATATCGTTGGTGATCGCAAGACCCAATCCGACGCCTGTGCCTTTGTCTTGGTTGCGCGCTGGATCTAATCGAACAAAAGGCTTCACCGCAGCCCCGTGAAGTTCCTCAGCCAAGCCCAGACCATCATCTTCAACCCGAAAGACGATGGTTTTTTCCGTACGCAGGACAGCCACTTCTGCTGTGTTCCCATAGCGAACAGCGTTTCCAATCAAATTTTCCAAGGCACGTCGAATGGCCAAAGGGTTCAGCATTGCCAATTCGCCCTCATCCGCTTTTGTTAGAACAACATCCGTTCCCATACGCTGCGCATCTTCAATCACACCACGCGCTAATGCAGAGGGATCACAGCGCTGGTGCTCACCTTCTGCGCTACCACTCGCGAAATTCAGAAATTCATCCACCAACTTACGCATATCCTCGACATCGCGCTCAAGCGGTTCACGGTCTACATCATCCAACAAAGACAGCCCCAATTTCAACCGAGTCAGCGGTGTACGCAAATCGTGACTAACCCCTGACAACATCATGGTGCGTTGCTCAATTTGCCGCTCAATTCGTGCACGCATTGCCAAAAATGCGTTCCCTGCTGCACGCACTTCAATCGCACCAGACGCATGATAAGGTAGCGTTTGACCACGACCAAAAGCTTCGGCAACACGGCCCAACCGCGTTATCGGGCGTAGTTGATTGCGCAAGTAGAAGTAGGCAATCACTGTCATCAAAACACCAAAAAATACCATATTAACAAGCAGCTGATGAGGATTTGTCGCCGACACACGAGGGCGATCAAAAGCAATTTCCAAAGGACCAAGCCGTGTTTGCACGTATGCTGAAATGCGGCGGTCGTCTGGCATTTCTACAATGCTAAGTTCTTCTATTTGTCCTGCCAAAGTGCGCGCCACCACAATACCGGAAAAATCATACCAACGGCGAAAAGTCTGCTTTGGCACTGCGTCTTCTTCGACGAACACCAAATCAAACCTTAAGCTTTTTGAAATTTCGCGCGAGGCGTCTAGCGCGCTCGCTTGCGTTGGTAAGTCCTGCATTTTATCAAGGAGATAGCGTAATTCCAGTGCAACGTTTCGGCTCATTTGATTGGTCACGCCCTCAAAGTGGCGTTGAATGAACACGACGGACACGACCAATTGCAAAGTTACAACTGGCAAAACCAGAATAAGCGCTGCGCGGCCATACAAGCTACGCGGCATATAGCGTTTGAGCCAATCAAAAGACATGTCATAACCTACCCACCCCATGCGCAAGAGGAAAGAGCAGATGACACCAAATGATTTCAATCCACAGGCCGGAAAACCCGTGACTTTGGCACCTGCGCTGCGACGAATTCTTGCGCCGAACCCTTCGCCAATGACGTATCGCGGCACCAACACATACCTTTTAGGACATCACGACATCGCCGTCATTGATCCAGGGCCCGATAGCGATCCTCACTTGGCCGCGATTATGGCAGCATGCACCAGCCCCCAGCGCATAACCCAGATTTTGGTAACCCACTCCCATGTGGATCACTCTCCTTTGGCAAAGCGCCTTTCAGAAAA
The DNA here is from genome assembly GCF_018607965.1 of Planktotalea sp. Classification (GTDB taxonomy): domain Bacteria; phylum Pseudomonadota; class Alphaproteobacteria; order Rhodobacterales; family Rhodobacteraceae; genus Planktotalea. The sequence continues at coordinate 892 of NZ_JABBAM010000025.1, read as the reverse complement.
AACCGGTGCGCCTATACTCGCGTTTGGTCCAAGCGATGCAGGGCGTAGCGACGCTATGAAAGCTTGTTTAGAAGCTGGCATGCAGGGCGGTGGCGAAGGTATCGATACCGCGTTTCGTCCGGACGTTTTGATAAGCGATGGAGAACAAATTTCAGCAGGTGATCAGATGATCACAGCATGGCATACGCCCGGGCACATGGGCAATCACATGTGTTTAGCTTGGAACGATGCCGTATTTTGCGGTGATCTTGTCATGGGATGGGCCAGCTCGTTGGTGTCACCTCCCGATGGGGATTTAACTGACTTTATGGCGTCCTGTGAAAAGCTGCGAAGACTTGATGCAAATATTCTACATTCAGGGCACGGCGCGCCTATTATAGATCCCAAGTCGAGGCTTGAGTGGTTGATTGAACACCGAAAGTCGCGCGAAGCACAAATTATCCAACAGCTTAGCCTTGCCCCAGCAGCAGCGAGCACGATCGCTACTAAAATTTATTCTGATACACCCACTGCATTACTACCCGCCGCAACGCGTAATGTTATTGCACATCTCATTGATTTAGAAGGAAAAAATATGATCACGCGTGCAGGAGCACCAACAGAATCCGCCATTTTCAAACTGCTTTGATAGAGTTTTGAAGAAAATCACGAAATTCACGTAAATGCCTCTAGACGTGGCAAAGCCGCATTGCTATATCGCCCTCAGTATTCCGGCGTAGCTCAGCGGTAGAGCAGTTGACTGTTAATCAATTTGTCGTAGGTTCGATCCCTACCGCCGGAGCCATTTTTTCACCACATTAACATTGTTTATATGGCTATGACGGCCTATACAGTCTTATTAGGAACACTTTTTGGGGTCAGTTAGGAACACTTTTTCGTCGCAGTTAGACTA
>NZ_JABBAM010000084.1:22804-37591 GCF_018607965.1 Planktotalea sp. | reverse complement strand
TGCAACCGTCATCTTTTGGTTATGAGTCCTGACCCTAATAAGTGCTGCAAGAATATCGGTAGAAAAAGCAGGAAAACTGAAAACAACTTTAAGAGAGGGCCTGTGGCAATCCCATTATACAAGGTCGGTGCTACCAGCGATCTACAGATGAGGATGTGATGAAACTAAGATTGACCTGACTAGCGATCGGATCGTTATCGCGCAAACGTCGCAACACCCTGAAATTTTTGCGGCGCTTCAAAAGCATGCGGTCGAGGTGACTGACTTAGCTTACCAAGATCAGGTAGTTGCTCATGAGAAGACGATTAACGATGATGCTAACCTATACTTAACACCCAAAACTTTTGCTCATCGCTTTCCACCTTTTGCAGCCGTCTGTACAGTTTGCAGCATTTGTGCAAAGTGCACTCGAAGTCGCCGTTCGCTGCACGCGTGTTGTCACCGTTTGCGCACCCCGCTTGAACACTGGTCCAATCGTAAAACGCCCGTCGCCCTTTCATACTAGCCTTCCCGACCCCTCAGCGCTAAAACGCGCATGAGGAGACGGATCATGACCAAAATCAAACCCCAGCCCGGCATATTGGACATCGCGCTTTATCAAGGCGGCGTGGCCCATGTGGAGGGCGTAAGCAATGTGGTCAAGCTGTCGTCTAACGAAAATCCGTTCGGTCCATCAGATGCCGCGATAAAGGCGTTTGAGAGTGTGGGGCGCAGCCTGCATCGTTATCCTTCGTCTGATCATTCAGACCTGCGCGGTGCCATTGCAGAGGTCTATTCGCTAGACGCAGATCGCATTATTTGCGGCGCTGGCTCTGACGAAGTGATCGCGTTCTTGTGCCAAGCCTACGCGGGTGTCGGCGATGAAGTCATTCACACAGAGCACGGTTTTGCAATGTACGCGATTTCTGCGCGCGCTGCGGGTGCAACGCCTGTTGAAGTGCCCGAGCAAAGCCGCATGACAGACGTTGATGCAATCCTGAAGGCCTGCACGAAAAAGACCAAACTGGTGTTCATCGCCAATCCAAATAATCCAACGGGCACAATGATTTCCTTGGCGGAGGTCGAACGTCTGGCCGAAGGCCTGCCCAAGCAAGCGATCCTTGTTCTGGACGGGGCTTATGCAGAATACGTCGAACATTACGACGGCGGTGCTTCTTTGGTCGACGCGTGCGAAAACGTTGTGATGACGCGCACGTTTTCCAAGATTTATGGCCTTGGTGGCCTTCGCGTTGGTTGGGGTTACGGCCCGAAACACATCATTGATGTGCTCAACCGCATTCGAGGACCGTTCAACCTGAGCGAAGCGGGGCTTGCCGCTGCGACTGCGGCGGTGCGCGATCAGGCCTATGTTAATCAGTGCCGTGACGCGAATGCCAAATGGCGCGATTGGTTGGCCCATGCTTTGGCTGCCCATGGTGTTCCATCCGATGTGAGCCTTGCAAATTTCATCCTCGCACGCTTTGGGTCTGAGGAAGAAGCTGGCGAATGCGATACCTACCTACAAAAACAAGGTCTAATCGTGCGCCGTGTAAAGGGTTACAAACTACCCAACGCCCTGCGGATTACCGTGGGCGATGAAGCGTCGTGTCGCCAAGTGGCCCATGCGGTCGGTCAATTCAAAGGCGGTGCGCGATGAGCCAGATTTATGACCGTGTCGCGCTGATTGGATTGGGTCTGATTGCGTCATCGCTTTATTGGGCGATCAAGCGCGATGGCTTGGCGGGCGAAGTGACAGGGTATGCACGCTCTGCTGAAACACGGGAAACTGCGCGCGAAATTGGCTTGTGTGATCGGATCTGTGAAAGTGCTGTCGAAGCAGTCGAGGGTGCTGATCTTGTCATTTTATGCGTGCCTGTTGGTGCAATGGATCAAGTCGCGCGTGAAATCGCACCCGCGCTACAGGCAGGTGCGACAGTCACGGATGTTGGTTCGGTCAAACGCGCTGTAATTGACGCGGTCGGTCCACATATCCCAGAGGGCGTGCATTTCGTACCCTCCCATCCGCTTGCAGGAACAGAACATTCGGGTCCGCGCTCAGGATTTGCAGAACTTTTTGAGCAACGTTGGTTCTTGCTCGTTCCAGTTGAGGGCACAGATGGCGACGCGGTCGATCGTCTTGAATCACTTTGGCAAGCGATCGGTTCAAAAACGGTGCGAATGGAAGCGGATCACCATGATCTTGTTCTTGCGGTTACCTCACACACGCCCCACTTGATCGCCTACACGATGGTTGGTGTTGCCGACGATCTGAGCCGTGTCACAGATAGCGAAGTCATCAACTATTCAGCGGCGGGTTTCCGCGACTTTACCCGCATCGCGGCGTCTGACCCTACCATGTGGCGCGATGTTTTCCTAAACAACAAGGACGCAACGCTGGAAATTTTGGGCCGCTTCACAGAAGAGCTGTTCGCGCTTCAGCGAGCGATCCGAACTGAAGATGGTGACATGCTGCACGACTACTTCACGCGCACACGGGCCATTCGACGAGGTATTATTGAGGCGGGGCAGGACACGGACGCCCCAGATTTTGGACGTACGAAGACATGAAGCACTTCTTTGCTGCCATTCTATGCGCGCTTGTCGCAGTGCCGGCGGGTGCGATTTCGCCTGATGCATCTTTGCGCCCTTTAGCGCGCGGGCAGGAAATGCAGGTTATCTTGAAACGTCCGAAATTACGCCCAAGCGTTGCTGAAGTTCAGACAATGCTTCCCGCGCGCCCCAAGCTGCGCCCATTGTCTCAGCAAGAGCAAGCAATGCAGGTCACGGGCAACGCACAGATCATTCTCGCGTTGGCTTCTGTTGGCTTGCCGCAATCGTTGTACCCTACCACGCGGCCCAAGGGCCTTGCTCAAAATGTCATGGCGAAACGTAAAAAGGCCGAGCGCGCCCGTGCGAAAGGCGCCGTTTGCGGCGATCCCGCGTTGCAGGGCGATGTGGTTGGGCTGGTTCCGGGCCGTATCAACGGCTGCGGTGTAAAGAATGCGATCAAGGTGCGCTCTGTTTCTGGAGTCATTCTGAGCCAAGCCTCGATCATGGATTGCGGCACTGCGAAAGCGCTGAAAAAATGGGTCGATAACGGGCTGAAGCCGTCTGTTGGCAAACGCGGTGGTGGCGTTTCTTCGATCAAGGTCGCTGCGCATTATGCATGCCGCACGCGCAACAACAAAAAAGGTGCCAAGATTTCAGAGCACGGCAAAGGCCGAGCGATTGATATCTCGGGTGTTAAACTGAAGAATGGTGAAGTGATTACCGTTCTGAGAGGCTGGCGTTCTGCCAAGAATGGTAAGCCGTTAAAGCGTATGCACAAAGCAGCCTGTGGTCCGTTCGGAACCGTGCTTGGCCCCAACGCGGATCGCTATCATCAGGATCATTTCCACTTTGATACGGCACGCTATCGTTCAGGTAACTACTGTCGCTAGATCACTCGCGTAGCTCTTCCGGCCGTACGCCCCAAAGCGATGTTTTTGGGGCCCAGCCTTTGTAGCCTGCTGATGTCAGCTTGCACCAATTTGGACCGCATTTACCAAGCCGCGCGATGACGCCCAATTCAAGCCGTGCCATCACGGGCGTATCGGGGTCGGCGCGTTGATAAAGCGCCAGCATATCTTGTTCGATCAAAACGTAGCGCGTTCCCGACAATAGCGAATAATGGACCCAACCGCCGGCACCATCACGGTCGCGCACACGACGCCAATGGCCATGTTCTGCAGTGATTTCCAACGGCATATCGCGGCGCTTGAAAACCCAGTCAATACGGTGCGTTAGCGATGGACCACGGCGCACATTGCCCTCGGACGCTTTCAGGGAAACGAAACGCGGCAAGGGAAGATTGGTCTCGGCTCCGCGTTCCGCTGCAATCGCGGAAGAGGCAAATACACATAGCAAGGTTGCCCGCAAAAGCGTTGCAAAGGGTTTCATTTGATGGCCTGTACTTTGACTGCGTAATATTATTGCGCATAGGTTCTTGTAGCTGCCCGCGCTTTTCGGCACTCTGCACGTGAACCGCCTGTTTGAAAAGCCACAAGGAGAGCACCATGCCATCAGAACGCTTAAGTGTTGTCGTGACGCGACGCTTACCCGATGCCGTCGAAACAAGGTTGAAAGAGCTATTCGACGTCCGTTTGCGCGATGATGACACGCCGATGACCCGTGCAGAGCTAAGTGAAGCAGTGAAAACTGCGGATGCTTTGGTGCCAACGGTCACGGATGAAATTGATGCTGCCTTGCTTGCGCAAGCGGGTCCCCGTTTGAAATTGATCGCGAACTACGGCGCGGGTGTTGATCACATAGATGTGGCCACTGCGCGTCAACGTGGGATTTTGGTATCCAATACACCGGGTGTTTTGACGGACGACACGGCCGATATGACCATGGCATTGATGCTGGCTGTGACGCGTCGCATTCCTGAGGGCCTGAGCGTCATGCAATCTGGTGAATGGCAGGGCTGGGCACCCACTGCGCTGCTTGGTGGTCGCGTTGGCGGACGTCGTTTGGGCATTCTTGGCATGGGACGTATTGGTCAAGCGGTTGCACGGCGCGCAAAAGCGTTTGGAATGCAGATCCATTACCACAATCGGCGCCGCCTGCGCGCGGAGGTCGAAGACGGACTAGAGGCGACCTACTGGGAAAGCCTTGATCAAATGGTTGCGCGCATGGATGTGATTTCAGTGAATTGCCCGCATACCCCGTCGACGTTTCACCAGCTGAATGCACGTCGTTTGAAACTGATGAAGCCCTCCGCGGTGATCATCAACACGTCACGTGGCGAGGTCATCGACGAAAATGCGCTGACACGGATGCTGCAAGCGGGTGAGCTGGCAGGCGCGGGCCTGGATGTTTACGAACACGGCTCTGAAGTGAACCCACGTTTGCAAGGTCTGCCAAATGTCGTGCTGCTGCCCCACATGGGTTCGGCCACGCAAGAGGGTCGCCTTGAGATGGGCGAAAAAGTTATCATCAATATCAAGACCTTTGCGGATGGGCATCGCCCGCCGGATCAGGTCGTTCCGGGAATGCTGTAAAGCACTGAACAGGGAGAAAGACATGCGCCAGAGACTGATTTCAACAGGACTGGCGCTGCTTGCGCCTTTTTGCCTGATTGCTCAGGAGGCCGCTGATGCGGTCCAACCCGAAACCACGATTTCACTGAATGCCAAGGCGGCTGGAACGCCCGTGATTGCGCAAGACTGGATGGTTGTTGCGGCCAATCCTTTGGCGTCCCAAGCAGGGGCCAAGGTTCTTGCACGTGGCGGTACAGCTGCAGATGCGATGATTGCGGTGCAAACGGTTCTTGGGCTGGTTGAACCACAAAGTTCTGGCCTAGGCGGCGGTGCGTTTCTGGTCTGGTATGACGCTGAGAGTGGGGAAGTAAGCACATTGGACGGACGTGAAACCGCACCGGCCGCAGCCACTCCGAAATTGTTCCAAGATGAAAATGGCGAGCCTTTAAAGTTCTGGGATGCTGTCGTAGGTGGCCGTTCGGTAGGTGTTCCCGCAACTCCAGCTTTGATGGAGCGTGCGCATCAAAAGTGGGGCAATCAAAAGTGGTCGTCGTTGTTTGAAGACGGAATTGAACTTGCTGCTGGCGGATTCAAAGTGTCCGAACGTTTGGCAGGCATGATCGAACGCGACGCAGATCGGTTGGTACGCTTTGGCGGAACCTCTGGCTATTTTTACCCCGCAGGGGTTCCGTTGGAAGTGGGCAAGACACTGCGTAATGCAGACTATGCGTCGACCCTGCGCGATCTGGCGATGAACGGGACGGATAGTTTTTACCATGGCGATTTGGCCCGTGATATCGTTCGCGTTGTGCAGAGTACCGCGGGTAATCCCGGTGTACTCAGCCTGTCTGATCTGGCGAGTTATCAAGTGAAAGAACGCGCACCTGTTTGCGTTAGTTACCGTTCTCATGATGTGTGCGGCATGGGGCCACCGTCGTCAGGGGCACTGACGGTTGGACAGATTTTGGGGATGCTTGAAGGGTATGATCTGGCCGCATTGGGGGCTGAAAACCCGCAAAGCTGGCGTTTGATTGGCGATGCGTCGCGGCTCGCTTTTGCGGATCGTGGGCGCTACATGGCCGACAGTGATTATGTGCCTGTGCCCGTGAAGGGGTTGGTCGATCCTGAATACCTTGCCTTGCGCGGCGAGGCGCTGGATGGTGGTCCTGCTTTAGACAGTGTGACCGCTGGAATTCCCGCTTTTGAACATACGATGATCTGGGCGGATGATGAAAGTATCGAGCTGCCTTCGACTTCGCATATCTCGATCGTGGATAGCTACGGCAATGCGCTGTCGATGACGACGACGATTGAGAACGCGTTTGGATCGCGCTTGATGGTAGGTGGCTTTCTTTTGAACAATGAGCTGACAGATTTTTCGTTCCGCACGCATAAGGACGGCGTAGCGATAGCGAATGCTGTAGCACCGGGTAAACGTCCGCGGTCCTCAATGGCGCCTACGATCGTTTTGAAAGACGGCAAACCGATTTTGGTCGTTGGCAGCCCCGGCGGCAGTCGCATTATAGGCTACGTCGCAAAGACAATCATCGCACATCTGGATTGGGGCATGAACGTGCAAGAGGCTGTATCGCTTGGCCACGGGGTGAACCGCTTTGGAACGTTTGATATTGAAGCAGGTAGTACGATGGAAATGCTTGGACCTGAGTTGGAAGCATTGGGGTTCAAAGTGAAGGTTTGCGATCTGAATTCGGGTTTGCACGCGATTGCGATTGGTGCGGATTTGCAAGGCGGAGCTGATCCACGGCGTGAAGGGGTGGCACTTGGGGAATAAGTTTATTTGGAAAGATGAAGCTGTGGGCGCGTTCATAACAAACTGAGGTCGCATTCTTGCAGTTTTGCGTCGGCGCGGCCTCGCGAAAGTGGTCTGATTTTGCGACAAGTGATGCAACGGTATCTCAGGGGAGTCGCAAGCTTATGAAAACGGATGTTAAAGCACTTGTCATTGGCGGCGGCGCCGTTGGAACGTCTATCGCGTATCACTTGGCCAAAGCAGGCTGGGATGACGTCGTGCTTTTGGAGCGTGATGAGTTGACCTCCGGATCCACGTGGCATGCGGCGGGTCTTTTGCCATTGTTCAATATGTCGTTCGCGACCACACATATTCACCAGTATTCGGTTGAATTCTACAAGCAGCTTGAGGCCGAGACAGGCCTGAACGCGGGTTTTGCGGTCGTTGGTAACTTGCGTATGGCGCAAACCAAGGAACGCATGGACGAATACATGGTCTATGCGACCACGGCCGACACATGTGGCGTGCCCTATGAATTCCTGACGCCTGATGAAATCAAAGCACGTTGGCCTTTGATCAACACACAAACGCTGGAAGGCGCTTTGTATCACGCCACGGATGGCTACATTAATCCTGCGGATGTGACGATGGCGATGGCCAAAGGCGCACGCCAACGCGGTGTGGAAATTGTGCGCCGTTTGCAAGCAGATGCGTTTGAATGGAACGGCACGCATTGGAACGTGACGTGCACGAAGATGATCGAAAAGGGCGGCAATTTGATCGCCTCTGACGAGCAGGTTGTGATAACTGCTGAGCATGTTGTGACCGCCTCTGGCAACCACGCGCAGCGCACGGCGAAAATGCTGGGGATCAAGATCCCCGCGATCCCTGTTGAGCACCAGTTCATTGTCACGGATGTTGATCCAGCGCTGCAAGCGTGGCGTGCAGATGGCAATCCAGAGCACCCCGTTATCCGCGACGCGGACGCGCAAAGCTATGTGCGTGAAGAACGAGGCGGTTGGATCTTAGGTGTTTATGAAAAGAACGCGCCTGCGGTGTTCGAACATGGTGTTCCGGATAGCTTTCGCGCAGATCTTTTCCCGCTCGATCTTGAGCGGATCGAAGATCAATATATGGCGATGATCCATCGTATGCCGTCATGTGAAGAAAGCGGTTTGAAAGATGATTTCAACGGGCCGATTTGCTATACGCCGGATGGAAATCCGCTTGTTGGTCCTGCGCCCGGACTGCGCAATATGTGGCTGGCTGAAGGGTTTTCATTCGGCATCACAGCCGCGGGTGGTACAGGGTATTATCTTGCACAAATGATGGTCGAGGGCGAAGCCGAGATCGACATGGCCTCGCTTGACCCCAAACGCTACGGCAACTGGATGACGACAGAGTATGCGGCGCGCAAGAACGAAGAATGCTACGATCACGTCTACACATTGCACCACCCCGATGAAGAACGTCCCGCCTGTCGTCCGCTTCGTACGGCCCCTGCTTATGATCGCCAAAAAGCGCGCGGCGCGCAATTTGGGTTTGTGAACGGGTGGGAACGTCCGAACTACTATGGCCCATTGGACGCGCCTGAGAACTTCGACCTTGAGGGACGTTCGTTCCGTCGTGGCACATGGTGGAAACACGCTGTGGAGGAAGCGAAAGCGATCCGAGAGGGCGTTGGCCTGATCGATGCGACCGCATTCACAAAGCATGTTGTCAAAGGACCGGGTGCGACAGCGTTTCTAGATTGGTTCACCTGTAACAAGCTGCCAAAGATTGGCCGTATCAACTTGGCCTATGCGCTGACGGCGGCAGGTACGACGCGCACAGAATATACCATCGTGCGCAATGGCGAGAACGATTATTATCTTGTGTCTGCGGGGGCTTGGACAGCCTATGATGCTGACTTCTTGCGTAAATGTGCAGAGGATAGAGCGGCTGAATTTGGCTATATCGAAATTCAGGATGTCACCACGCAGTGGGGCGTTTTTGCGATTGCAGGCCCCAAGTCACGCGATGTTTTGAATGCAGTAATTAAAGATGCAGATCCAGTGACTGCGCTCACGAACAGGCGTTTCCCATGGCTGTCTGCGCGCAAGATTGAGTTGGGCATGTGTCCTGTGAATGCGATCCGCGTTGCCTATACGGGTGAGTTGGGTTGGGAATTGCACCACCCGATGGAGATGCAGAACTACCTCTTTGATCTGCTTGAAAAAGCAGGCGAACCGCATGGCATGAAACTGGTTGGTGCGCGCGCGCAAAACTGGTTGCGTCAGGAAAAATCCTACCGTGCGTTTGGCAATGAACTTGGCCGCGATGCGACACCAGTTGAAGCGGACTTGCCGCGTTTCATCGATCTGTCCAAAGAGTTCCAAGGCAAGGCCGAAATGGAAGCGATCGGTGTGCGTTCAAAGTGTGTGACACTGTTGATTGACGGTCCAAGCGACGCAGACCCATGGGGTCATGAAGCGTTGTTTGATGAGGGCGTAAAGATTGGCCGTCTCACGTCAGGTGGTTATTCTGTTCACTTTGGAAAATCTATTGGCATGGGGTATGTGACGCCTGAACTGGCGAGCGTTGGGACCAAGTTAAAGGTTAAAATGTTGAACCAGCTTTGGGATTCTGAGATTGTTGAAGACAGCCCTTATGATCCGAAAAACACGACGATCCGTGTGGATGGATAACATTTATGCAAACGGGGCGGCGTATCTGGTGCCGCCCTTTTTGATTTAGACGCGTCGTTTTTTGCGCCACGTATTCCACTGCGCTTGCGAGCCGTTGAAACAGTTCAGATCAACCTCTTTTTCGATCCCGTCCAAAACACCTGTGGCCGTATATTGCCAAAACTGCCAGCCACTTACACCGTAGCGTTTTTCGACGTGGTTTGCGGTTGAACGCAACCAGAAATCGCGTTTGAGGCGTGCAACATCGTTGCGTTCCCAGAAATCAGGGGCTGTGTAAACAACGACGCGGGTTTGATAATGGCGTTCAACGATCTTGATAAATCGGTTGGCGACGCGGCGTACTTCGGCAGCAGGGGGACGCAATGTGCAGGTTGGCGAAAACGGGTTCCATTCCAGATCCAGCACAGGGGGCATGCCGCCGCGCAGACGCGGCACGTTCTTGATGAAATTCTTGGCCTGTGTATCGGGATCGGTGCAGAAATAGTAAAAATGATAAGCCCCAACCGGAATACGTGCGCGTTTTGCTGCGCGCCAGTTCGCTTTGAATTCCGGGTCCAGAAGATCGCCGCCTTCCGTTGCCTTCAACCAAGCGAATTGGATGCCCTGGCGCTTAATCTGCTTCCAATTCATTTGCCCCTGAAACCGGGCGGCATCAATGCCGTGAACCGGGAACGAAGATGGCCCACGTCGCCCAAAATCAACAGGTGCGTTATCCTTGAATTTGGACCGGGCCAACAAAAGTGAAGGGGCAGACAGCAAGGGCAGGCTCGCGAGCCCCAAAAGCGTAGTGCGGCGGGTCAAAGTCATGTAATTTACTCCGGTTTACTAAAAACAAAGCACAGATTATTGGCGGGCATTTCTAGGACATGAACCATGTCCAAACCTGCATCCACCGCCCATTCAATTAAATCAAAATCATCTTTGTAGCCGATCTCTGGGTCAGTGCTGATCAGACTTTGGTGAAACTGCGCGTCCCCATGCGAGGTCAATTCACCCCCCCGCATGAAGGGTCCATAAAACATAAAGATACCACGCGGTGCGAGTGCGCGCGCCGCCTCTTTGATCACTGTGCGTGCATCGGTTTCGGTGATCAAATGCACAAGGTTCACTGACACAATCAGATCAAGCGGCCCTGTCGTCCGGCTCCAACCCGCTTTTGCGGCATCTAAACGCACTGGCAATGTCAGGTTTTCAAGCTGTGCTTCACTGACATAAATCCCGATTGAAGTAAGACGTTCGGTATCAATGTCCGTAGGAACCCAAGTCAGATTTGGACAGACTTTGGCGAATGCAACGCAGTGTTGACCTGTACCGCTTGCGATCTCCAATGCACGCCCTTCACGTGGAGCGATATCGCGGAGAACCTGTGACAAAGGGCCGATATTTTTTGCAGCAGAGGGCGCTACAAGTCGGCCATCTGGCAAGAGGTCCGCGATGCTTGCGGTTGGTGGTAATTTTTGGGTCACACGCGTTCTTCCCAGCGGTCTGTCGCGGGTGGGGGCGTGGGACTAAGGGCCGTGATGCGCGCGTAAAGGGCATCGTCCATTTGAAAGGAAATCGCGTTCAATGAAGGCTGCAATTGCTTTTGTGAGCGTGCTGATAGCAAAGGAACCGGACCCGCTTCATGACGCGCAACCCACGCTACCGCTAAGGTCGCAGGGTTCACACCCAATTCGTCACCAAGTTCCTTTAGCGCTTTGGCGGTTTCATGCATGTACGCCAGTGAGTAGCGTGCGTTATAGCGATCATCGGTCTTTAACCGTCCATTGCCGCCGTTCGAATATTTACCTGTCAATAGACCGCCCCCCAAGGGTGAGTAGGGCGCGCAGGCTATGCCCTGATCCTTGCACATTGGGAGCAGTTCAACCTCTGCCTGACGTTTGACGAGATTGTACATGGGCTGGATGATATCAATGCGCGTGTCATTCGATTTTGCCAGTGCAACAGCGTCCATGACCTGCCATGCGGCGAAATTAGAAAGGCCGATGTAGCGGATCATTCCGGCACTTTGTTGCTGGGCAAGCCATTCTATCGCACGGGGTAAATTAGCGCCGACATGGCGGTGAAGATAAAGAACGTCCACGCACTCCATCGCTAGACGTTTGCGCGAGACATCAAAATCTGCTTGCAGCTTGGTCGTGTCACCAACGCCATCATACGCGACCTTGCTGGCGACAATTACTTGCTCACGAACAGGGTTCGCAAGCTCGCCAAGTATCGTCTCAGACGCACCATCGGTGTAAATATACGCAGTGTCGAAATGGTTGATTCCCGCGTCGCGAGACGCATCAAACATCTCGCGGGATGCGGTTTCATTGGCGGTTCCACCGAACTGCATCGTGCCGAATGCAAAGTGGCTCGCAGCGGTACCATCAAGGGTTTTCATATGTGTCATGGCGCAAGAGTGACACGCGCGCCATGACTTGAAAAGGGCTCAGCTTGATTGTGTGATCGGTGCGCGCAAAGTCGCAATTGCGCGTCCGAGGAATTGACCTGAGGCCAAACAGTTTATGGCGGCGAAGCCTGCTGTAAAGACGCCAGTTTGCGTGAGTGCTGGCATCGTTGTGCTTAGAGCACCATTCACAAACCCTGCTGCAAAGATGATCATCATTGCTGTCAATGTTGCCCATTCACCTCTTAATTTTACAAGCCGTGCGCCGCGTTCAACACTCCAACGGTTTTGTAGGGCCATACCTAGCGTTATGCCACATGCATAGGTAAGGGCTGCGACGGCCCATACCCAGATTGGCGGGGATAGCGCGAGTATATTGCGAAACGTTAGAATTCCAAGCAAGGGCAGTAAATAGATCAAAGCAATGGAAACACTGCGATCTTTGCTTGCCCGTAAGCCCAGAACGAGGAGCACTATAAAGAGCGGGAAAACCCAGATTGGAACATTGGAGAAGAAAGGTGTCATTGATGTACTCCGTTTATTTCGATGCACTCTAACTTGGCCTGTAAAGGCTGGGGTGTTCGAGCGTGTTTATGCAGATCACAATCGACTTACGTAAAGCACCTGATCCTGCAGATCACGATACGTGAAACGCGGCGCATCCAATGAAAAAAGGCCCCGCTTGTTTCCAAGCGAGGCCTTCTAAAAAGCGTAACCAATCAGAGATCAGTTCGGGATATCGCCTGTGATGCCTTCAACGTAGAAGGACATGCCAAGCAACGTGCCATCATCCGCCGTTTCACCTTCAGCCAGCCAAACAGAACCGTCCTGTTTGTTGATTGGGCCAGTGAACGCGTGATAGCTGCCGTCCGCCAATGTATCGATCATCGCCAGTGCTTCTGTTTTTACGTCTGCTGGAACCGCATCGGAGATTTCACCGATGGCAACCATGCCAGCGCCGATGCCATCCCATGTGGATGTGCTTTCCCATGTGCCGTCCATAACTGCTTTGACACGGTCGATGTAGTAAGGTGCCCAGTCGTCAATGATCGACGAAACACGTGGCAATGGGCCAAACTCAGCCATGTCAGACGCTTGACCAAATGTGATGACGTTGCCAGCTGCTTCAGCCGCCGCTTGTGGCGCTGTTGAGTCTGTGTGCTGCAAGATCACGTCTGCGCCTTGCTCGATCAACGCTTGGGCTGCGTCTGCTTCTTTCGCTGGGTCGAACCATGTGTAGGCCCAAACGATAGAGAACTCGACGTCAGGGTTAACGCGCTTTGCGTGGATGTACGCTGCGTTGATGCCGCGAATAACTTCTGGGATCGGGAAGGATGCGATGTAGCCAACCTTGTTGGTCTTCGTCATCTTGCCAGCAATGTGGCCCTGAACTGCGCGACCTTCATAAAAGCGTGCAGAGTAAATAGAGACGTTGTCAGCTTGCTTGTAGCCTGTCGCGTGCTCGAATTTCACGTCTGGGAATTTCTTCGCGACGTTGATTGTTGGGTCCATGTAGCCAAAAGACGTTGTGAAGATCAGGTTCGCACCAGACAGCGCCATTTGTGACATCACGCGTTCAGCGTCAGCACCTTCAGGAACGCTTTCTTGGAACACTGTTTCGACCTTATCGCCGAATTCCGCTTCAACCGCGAGACGGCCTTTGTTGTGCTCATATGTCCAGCCACCGTCGCCGACGGGACCGACAAAGACAAAGCCGACTTTGGTTTTTGCGTGACCGTCTGCAAAAGCAGCGCCTGTCAACGTCATTGCAACAGCTGTAGCCGTCGCGAGAAGTGTTCTGCGGTTCATAGAATGCATCCCCCTGTGGATGGTTTTAGGTCTACCACTCTTAGCGAGAGGCGTGAAAAATTTTGCCCAAAGCAGCAGGCGCGCCGTGATTCCCGCGAGCGGAGATAAACACAAGCACTGCAATAGTTATCAGATAGGGCGACATCGACAAGACCTCGATGGGAACCTTGGCCCCAGCGGCCTGTAGATTTAGCTGCAAGACAGTGACACCGCCAAAAAGATAGGCACCAATGAGGATGCGCCATGGTTTCCAGCTTGCAAAGACGACGATGGCCAATGCGATCCAACCCGCACCCGCGGTCATGCCTTCGGTCCATTGTGGTACGCGCACAAGGCTAATGTAGGCCCCTGCTAGTCCAGCACATGCACCACCAAACAGGATCGCCAAGATGCGAATGCGCACGACTTTATATCCCAAAGCATGGGCTGCATCGTGGCTTTCGCCAACTGCGCGCAGGATCAAACCCGCACGAGAATATTTGAGCACGGCCCAAGTTGCGGTAACCAGAAGGATCGAAAAATAGACCATCGGATCATGGGAAAACAGCATTTTACCCACAATAGGGATGTCAGACAAAACAGGCAGTTCCATCTTTTGCAGGGTTGGTGATTTGATACCCTCATAAGGCTTACCAATCAGTGAACTCAGGCCAAGCCCAACGAGCGTTAGGCCAAGCCCCGTCGCAACTTGGTTGGACAGCAAATACTGCGTCAGAATACCGAATGCCAGCGACAGTAAAGCACCGCTAAAAGCTGCAAACATAAAGCCCAATACGGGCGACCCCGTGTTCACGCCAATCGCGAAACCGCAGATCGCGCCTGTGATCATCATGCCTTCAACGCCTAGGTTCAGAACGCCAGATTTTTCGACAACAAGCTCGCCAAGCGCGGCCAAAAGGATCGGTGTTGCTGAGACCATAAGTGACGCGATAAGCAAGACCGGATTGATTGAAGATAGATCCATTACGGCGCACCATGGAATACGTGAAGGATAAACGCGGTCATAAGTGCAGCGCCTAACATCGTTGTGACATGCGCACGGCTGGGCCGATGTATCTTAGTCGCTATTTTTGCCAAACGCGGGTAACGCGACAGACCAAATACTGCGATTGCAAAAGTAAAGCCGACCACAGCAAGATGCGCACCAAT
>NZ_JABBAM010000084.1:0-22704 GCF_018607965.1 Planktotalea sp. | reverse complement strand
AAGATGCGCACCAATGAAGACAAGTGCGGCTGATCCCGTCGTAGAACGTTCTCCCGTCGTCATTCCATGTAGCATGAACAACATCATTATGCCCATTAGGGATCCCATGATTAGAGGCATCTTTAAACTATGGATCATACGACCTCTCCAGTTCCAATTTGAACGCGGAAATTGATGAAAACATCGGTTGCGAGCAAGAAGAATAACAACATGCCTTGGAACAGTTGAATTGCCGCAGATGGTATGCCCAGCATAAGTGAGGCAAGCTCCCCACCGATGTATGTAAGCGCCATGAGCAGGCCCGCAAAGAGAATTCCAACAGGGTGCAGGCGACCTAGGAATGCGACGATGATCGCTGTGAAGCCATAGCCAGAATTGAAGTCGATAGTGATTTGTCCGGCTGGTCCTGCGACCTCGAACATACCTGCCATACCTGCTAACGCACCTGCCATGCCAAGGCACAAAAACACGATGCGCGCTGGGCTGACACCTGCAAAACGGGCGGCGCGGGGGGCTTCACCTGCAAGTCGGATTTGAAAGCCAAGCATGTGACGTGAGAAGAGAACATATGCGAAAATCACTGCAATGAAGGCGGTTAACACACCCCAATGCATGCCTGTGCCTTGGAAAATCTCCAGATTTGCGGCTGCGGGGTATTGCTGCAAATTTCGGCTGCCGGGAAAGCCCATTCCGTCAGGGTTTTTCAGCAAGCCCGAGGATACAGACGCGAGCCATGCTTCTGCAACGTATACCAACATCAAGGAAACAAGAATTTCATTCGTCCCAAAGCGCACTTTCAGAACTGCAGGGATCATCGCCCAAGCCCATCCACCAAGCGCGCCTGCAAGGATCATCAAAGGGAAAATGACGAAGCTTTCCGACGGGTAAAACGCCAATCCCATACCCGCGCCGCAGATCGCACCGATGATGTATTGGCCCTCTGCGCCGATGTTCCAAATGCCCGCTTTAAAGCCGAATGAAAGGCCGATCGCGATTAAGATCAACGGCCCCGCTTTGACCAAGAGCTGTGGCCGCGAATAGGCCGCAAATTGTTCGCTAAAAAGAGGGTCCCAGAAAATGATGCGGATCGCCTCGAAAGGATCGCTGCCGAGGGCCGCGAACATGATCCCACCGACAATCATTGTCATAAGGACAGCAAGGAAAGGTGTGGCGAAGGTCCAGAACTGACTTGGCTGTGCACGTTTTTCGAGGCGGATCATGCGGCACTCTCCGAAGTATTGTGAACGCCGCCCATCATCAGGCCAATTTCTTCGATGCTTAGTCCTTGCACAGGGCGGATCGGGGACATTCGCCCTTCGTTCAACGCGGCAAAGTGGTCAGAGATTTCCATGAGTTCGTCCAAGTCTTGGCTGATCACAACAACCGCCGCACCTTTTTCAGCGAGATCCATCAAAGATTGCCGAATGGATGCCGCCGCAGAGGCGTCAACACCCCAAGTGGGTTGGTTCACGATCAAGATATCAGGGGCTTGCAAGACCTCACGACCGATCACGAATTTCTGCAAATTACCGCCAGATAAGGATCGGGCCGCATTCGCAGAACTCGGGGTGCGCACGTCAAATGCCTTGATAACCTCGTCCGCGTAATCCTTGGCTATCCGCCAATCAATGAAACCTGATTTAACCATGTTCTTGCGCAGTGATGCCGATAAAAGAGCGTTCTCAAACAAACTCATGTCGGGGACAGCGGCGTGTCCAAGGCGTTCTTCAGGTGCTGCAAGCACACCCAAAGCACGTCGTTTTTGTGGGCCAAGCCTGCTAATGTCCTTGCTGCGCACTGTCACACTATTTTGTTGGCTAATGACTTCGCCCGAAAGTGCGCCGAGCAATTCATCCTGGCCATTTCCTGCAACACCACCGATGCCCAAAATTTCGCCTGCGCGGACTTCAAAATTCACATCTTTCAAAGCTGTCCCAAATTCGCTTGGCGCAGGCAGGGATAGATTGTTCACGTTTAATAAAACGTCGCCAAACGCACCCGCCGCGCGTTCTGGCACATGCAATGTCTCGCCGACCATCATCTCGGCCAGCTCATTCGCGCTGGTGTTGGCAGGCGTGCAGGTCGCCACTTTTTTACCTAAGCGTAGGATCGTAGCCGTGTCGCACAGGCTGCGGATTTCTTCCAGTTTATGCGAAATATAAAGGATCGCGGTGCCCTCTGATTTCAATTGGCGCAGGGTCTTGAACAGGATTTCCACCTCTTGAGGCGTTAAAACAGATGTTGGCTCATCCATGATTAAAAGTTTGGGATTTTGTAAAAGACAGCGAATGATTTCAACGCGTTGGCGTTCGCCCGCAGATAAATCACCCACACGCATGTAGGGATCTAATGGCAGGCCATATTGGTGGGATACGTCTTTGATCTTGGCGGCTAAATCACGTTGCTTGGGCGCGTTTTCCATCCCAAGCGCGATGTTTTCGGCCACATCCAACGCTTCAAACAGCGAGAAATGCTGGAACACCATCGCGACACCTGACAGACGCGCTGCACTTGGAGCAGAGGGCGCAAAAGGGGATGCGCTCAACGTCATTGTCCCAGTGTCGGGCCTAACCAAACCGTAAATCATTTTGACCAAGGTCGATTTTCCAGCGCCATTTTCGCCAAGCAAAGCATGCACTTCGCCTTTATGAATATCAAAGGACACATCGCTATTGGCGACGACACCGGGGTAGGCCTTGGTCAGGCCGCTAAGACGCATCAGCGGTTCTGTCACGCGGTCGTCCTTTGTGTTTGGGCAAGCGATTTCGCGTTCATCAGTAGCCGAGAGGCAACGCTAATCGCAATAGCTTGTGGATGTTTCCCAAGGTGAGGGTCGCCAATAGGGCAGGTAATGCGTAAGATTTGTTCGTTTGTATGGCCTAGCGCAGCCAGCCTATTGCGAAAACGTGCCCACTTACTTTTAGAACCGATTAGACCTGTGAACGCGAAGCTATGGATCAGCAACTGATGGCAGAGTTTGAGATCGAGCGCATGAGAATATGTAAGGATCAAATGTTCCGCGTTCAGGGGTGCATGTCGAGCAAGCAAAGCAGGGTTCGCCGCAGATAGTTTTGTGACATTTTCGGAACTGCTCTCTGGAAAGCGTGCGTCGCTGGTGTCAATCCAAGTGATCGCAAATTCTGGAAGCGGCGCCAAGGTGCTCACTATCGCGCGTCCCACATGTCCAGCGCCCCAGATCCAAAGGGGTCGCGTAGGTCTGGCAATCGGTTCGATGAACCAACCCTCGCAAAGTTGCGCATGTGGGGTGATGCCTTGGCTACGTGCATCTGCCAGAATACGTTTCACTTTTAGCGGTGTGCCCTTGGTTCCAACAACGCATCGCGCAACGATATCATCCTCAGTTTGAGGCAGGTTAACGGCGTCAAAAACCTCCGTCACGATTTGCAACGCTCCTCCACAACACTGACCCAACTGCGGTCCCAACGCGTGACGGGTTAGTGCTTTTTCTTGAACGCCCAAGGCGCGTTTGGAAAGTTCGAATTCCAAAGCACCACCACCAATTGTCCCGCTTTGGCCACCGGCCCACACCAGCATCGACGCACCAACCTCGCGCGGAGAAGACCCTTTCACGTCAGCAATCACAACTCGGGCAACGTGGCCATGACGCTCTATCGCACAGCGAAGCGCATCCAGATCAAACCCCACGGCGCACCCGTTCAACCGTCTTTAAAATTCTCTCAGGCGTCGCAGGTGCATCCAGTGCTGGATACGTGTCGCCACATGCGCCAATTGCATCTGACAGCGCCATCAACGCAGAAATTCCATGCATAAACGGCGGCTCCCCAACGGCTTTTGATCGGTAAATAGTCTGCATCGGGTTAATATTTTCCCAAAGTGCGACATTAAAAATATCGGGACGATCAGAACACGCGGGAATTTTATACGTTGACGGTGCATGCGTGCGCAAACGACCTTTCTTGTCCCAAACCAGCTCTTCCATCGTCAGCCAACCGGCCCCCTGAACATAACCACCTTCTACTTGTCCAATGTCCAATTCAGGATTCAGCGATGATCCCGCATCATGCAAAATATCAGTGCGCAAAATGCAGTTTTCGCCTGTCAAAGTATCGATCACAACTTCGCTCACAGAGGCTCCATAGGCAAAGTAGAAAAACGGACGCCCTTGGCCCTTAATGCGATCCCAAGCGACATCAGGTGTCTTGTAAAAACCAGTTGCAGACAATGAAATCCGGTTCTGATAGGCCAGCGATGCGGCCTCGGAAAA
Organism: Planktotalea sp.; assembly: GCF_018607965.1. GTDB lineage: Bacteria > Pseudomonadota > Alphaproteobacteria > Rhodobacterales > Rhodobacteraceae > Planktotalea. Next base: position 18,458 of record NZ_JABBAM010000084.1, on the reverse strand, counting down.
TCGGTACTCTGCACCTGCAACCCCCACCATTCCATCTGCAAAAATAACATCGGATGGGGAAACCCCATGGCGCTCAGCCAAAAAATTAGCCATGCGATCACGGATCGTATCACACGCAGCTTTCACAGCCATTCCATTCAAATCAGATCCCGACGAAGCAGCCGTCGCTGATGTATTTGGCACCTTCGATGTGTCTGTGGCCGTGATCTTAACATCACGCACATCAATCCCAAATCGCGCCGCTGCCACTTGGGCCACTTTCTGGAATAACCCTTGTCCCATCTCGGTGCCGCCATGGTTCATGTGGACGGAACCGTCAGAATACACATGCACAAGTGCACCGGCTTGATTCAAATGCGTCAAGGTAAAAGAAATCCCGAATTTCACAGGCGTCAGTGCGATCCCTTTCTTCAAGATTGGATTACTCGCATTCCATGCATCGACCGCCACGCGGCGCGCATCGTAATCAGAGGATACGGCCAAAGCATCCGTCATCTCGTGTAAAATGAAATCCTCAACCGCCATCCCATAGGGCGTCGTTTGTGGCTTCCCCTTTCCAGAAATATCCCCGCCGGAGGCATCCGCACGTGCAACCGCCATTGGCGCGTAATAGTTCACGCGCCGAACGTCCAAGGGATCACGCCCTAAGTCATGTGCGATATGGTCCATCACACGCTCAATCCCAAGCATCCCTTGCGGTCCACCAAACCCTCGATAAGCCGTGGCACTTTGGGTGTTGGTCTTCAAACGATGGCTTTCAATCCGCGCATTCTCAAGGTGATATGCATTATCAGAATGCAACATCGCACGGTCCGCGACGGGTAAAGACAAATCCATCGCCCAACCACAGCGCGTGTAGTGACCGAAACTCACGCCAGTCACGCGTCCCGTTTCATCAAATCCTGCTTCATAGGCAATGCGGAAGTCGTGCCGCTTGCCTGTTATCACCATATCATCATCGCGGTCGTACCGCATCTTACACGGCTGGCCTGTTAAGCGCGCAGCAACGGCACACGCAACGGCCAAAGCGTTCCCCTGACTCTCCTTGCCACCAAAACCACCCCCCATGCGGCGCACCTCAACGCGAACCGCATTCATGGGAATGCCCAAAGCCTCCGCTACTTTGTGTTGAATTTCTGTGGGGTGCTGTGTCGAACTATGCACCACCATATCACCCGCTTCTTGGGGCAATGCGAGGGCAGCTTGACCTTCAAGATAGAAATGCTCTTGCCCACCCATCTCAATCACGCCGCTAACAGTATGCGCAGCCTTCGCAATTGCGCTTTCAGCGTTACCCTTTTGATAAATCCGTGGACCGTCCTCAAAGCGACTATTCGCGTCCATCGCCTCGTCAATTGTCAAAAGCGCGGGCCGTTCATCGTAATGCACCTTTGCCAAACGCGCGGCCTTGCGGGCCAGCAAATGAGAGGTAGCCAACACCAAGAAAATTGGCTGACCTACGTAGTGAACAGTGCCGTCTGCTAAAAGTGGCTCATCATGGTTCGACGGACTAACATCATTCTCAAACGGTAGATCAGCGGCGATTATAACCGCCTTAACACCCTTCGCGCTGCGTACATCAGTCAGGTCCATCGCGACGATCTCACCATGTGCGATTTCACTTTGCCCAAAGGCCAGATGAAACGTGCCGCTTGGTGTCGGAATGTCATCCACATACCGCGCAGCACCCGTTACATGCAGAGCGGCAGCGTCGTGGGGCAATGATTTATGAACGCTCATGCCCGTACCTCCAAGATTGAGATGGGCATTCCAGCAAGCTCTGCAAAGTAACGCCTCAACATGTTTTGTGCGGTTTGCATGCGATATTCGGCAGAGGCCCGCATGTCCGACATGGGGGTGTAGTCATCTTCCATTGCATGTGCTGCGGCTTCTATAGTTGCTTCGTTCCAAGCATTGCCTAGCAAAGCTGCCTCTGCCGCAGCTGCCCGCTTCGGTGTCTCCGCCATTCCGCCAAATGCGATCCGCGCAGAAGCGACCTTGCCTTCATTGACCTCGACATTGAAACACCCGCAAACGGCAGAAATATCCTGATCAAAGCGTTTTGAAAGTTTGTAACAACGCAGCGCTTTAGCGTTCGTTGGGATCGTCACCGCCTCGACAAATTCACCCGCCGAGCGGTCTTGCTTCCCATATGATAAGAAGAAATCTTCAATCGCCAAGTCACGACGCACGTCCCCTTTGCGCAGATGCAAGATCGCCCCTAAAGCGATCAAAGCAGGCGGATTATCCCCTATGGGCGACCCGTTGGCGATGTTGCCGCCAATCGTTGCGGCTTGGCGGACTTGCTCAGAACCATAGCGCCGTACCATTTCTGCGTAAGATGGGTGATGTTTTTTTAATACGGGGTGCACTTGCGCCATCGTAACCCCCGCACCAATGCGCAAAGTGTCACCTTGGGCATCGATTTTTTTCAAGTCGCGGCAACGGTGGAGGAAGGCAATCGCACCAAGGTCGCGCAATTGTTTCGTTACCCACAAACCAACGTCTGTCGCACCTGCGATTAATGTCCCGTCAGGATTTGCCAGATACCAAGCTGCCAACTCTTCGACAGTTTCAGGCGACAACGCATTTGCACCGACGTCTAGTGCAACATCCTTAACCCAATCGGGAACGGGTTTGTTCGCAGCTGCCTCAGCCGCGCGAATAATCGGGACGTAGCCCGTGCAGCGACACAGGTTTCCTGCCAAAGCATCATCAAAATCTCTGCGCCCTTGGCGATGCGCTGTGACCATCGAACCAATAAAGCCGGGCGTACAAAATCCACATTGCGATCCATGGTGTTCCACCATTGCATCTTGCACGGGGTGCAAAGTGCCGTCTGGGCCTGCAAATCCCTCAACAGTGCGGACTGCTTTACCATGCAATTGCGGCAGGAACAAAATGCACGCGTTCAAGGCTTTGGCACCGTCAGGGTCCGTCACCATTACGGTGCACGCCCCGCAATCGCCCTCGTTACAGCCTTCTTTAGTGCCGTTTAGTCCGCGCGTTTCACGCAGCCAATCTAGCAAAGTAACCGTCGCACTTGCGTCAGTTAGCTCTACCGTCTCTCCATTCAGAAGAAACTTTATACTCATGTCTATGCCCGCCGCGGTACATTTGCCCTAGAATATGCATTGCTTCGATGCGGCGTAGAAGCACTGCGGGCTATCTGATTGGCCCTCATATTCGGTAGGAATCGCAGAACTGGCAAGCTCTTTCTTGCAAATGAATGTTTAGCGATTTTCTTGCTCGCACTTGGCCAGTAGAGTGAGACCATGACAAACACACCCCGATTCATTCACCTGCGCACCCATACCGAATATTCGTTGCTTGAAGGTGCGATGCGGCTGAAAAAGCTGCCCGATCTGTGCCGTTCGATGGATATGCCAGCGGTGGCGGTGACCGACACCAATAACCTGTTCGCGGCTTTGGAGTTTTCGGTCGGGGCTTCGGGTAAAGGTATCCAGCCTATCGTGGGCTGTCAGGTCGACATTGCGTATCTGACACCGCAACCGGGGGAGCGCGCAAAGACACCTGCTCCCTTGGTTTTACTGGCGCAAACAGAGCGCGGTTATGAGAATTTGATGAAGCTGAACAGTTGTCTGTATGTGGACAACGGCGGGCAGTTGCCGCAGGTGACATTGGATGAACTCGATACGCTGAATGCGGGTCTGATCTGTTTGTCAGGTGGCCCAGAAGGTGCGATTGGTAAACTACTGCAAGGCGGACAACGCCCTGCGGCAGAGGCTTTGATGGACCGTTTGCACTCTGCATTCGGGGATCGCCTTTATGTGGAATTGCAGCGTCATCCTGAGAATGGGGGCCTTCCTGAAAGTGAATGCCTGACCGAACGCGGCTTTGTTGAAATGGCCTATGCCAAGAACATTCCTTTGGTTGCAACGAACGATGTCTACTTCCCAAAGACGGATATGTACGAAGCCCACGACGCGCTAATCTGCATCGCGGATGGCGCATACGTTGATCAACAAGATCCACGTCGCAAACTGACAGCGCAGCATTATTTCAAATCCCAGCAAGAAATGGTTACGCTTTTCGCAGACCTGCCCGAAGCGATTGAAAATACGGTTGAGATAGCGAAACGTTGCGCGTTCCAAACCTATCGCCGTGATCCGATCTTGCCGAAATTTGCCGATGACGAGGTCGCAGAACTGCGCCGTATCGCCAATGAGGGTTTGCAAAAGCGCCTTGCCGTAATCCCCCATGCGGTGACTTTGGAAGAATACCAAGAGCGCCTTGATTTCGAACTTGGCATTATTGAAGGCATGGGGTTCCCCGGTTATTTCCTGATCGTTGCGGACTTTATCCAATGGGCCAAGGACAATGGCATTCCTGTTGGTCCGGGTCGTGGTTCTGGTGCGGGTTCGCTTGTGGCTTATGCGCTGACAGTGACCGACCTTGATCCGCTGCGCTATTCGCTGCTGTTCGAACGTTTCCTTAATCCCGAACGTGTTTCGATGCCCGACTTCGACATCGACTTTTGTATGGATCGTCGCGAAGAGGTGATTCAATACGTTCAAAAGAAATATGGTCGCGACAAGGTGGGCCAGATTATCACGTTCGGTGCTTTGCTTTCAAAGGCCGCCGTGCGTGACATTGGCCGTGTTTTGCAAATGCCATACGGGCAGGTGGATCGTCTTTCCAAGATGATCCCTGTTGACGGTGTAAAGCCTGTTTCGATTGAAAAGGCCCTCGCGGATGAACCGCGTCTGCGCGAAGAATATCGCAATGAAGAGATCGTAAAACGTCTGTTGGATTACGGCCAACAGGTCGAAGGACTGCTGCGTAACGCGTCCACCCACGCTGCGGGGGTAGTGATCGGGGACCGTCCTTTGGACGCGCTTGTCCCGCTGTATCAAGATCCACGTTCCGACATGCCCGCAACCCAGTTCAACATGAAATGGGTGGAAGAAGCGGGTCTGGTGAAATTCGATTTTTTGGGCCTGAAAACCCTGACTGTTATCCAAAACGCGATGGAACAGATCACGGCCAGTGGTCGCCAATTGCATATCGCGGCTGACGGAACAGAGCTCTACCAACCACCTGCTGGAACTGTCGATGACATCGGTGCGATCCCGCTGGATGATGAGGCAAGCTACAAACTATACGCATCCGCGAAAACCGTGGCCGTGTTTCAGGTGGAAAGTTCGGGCATGATGGATGCCCTAAAGCGGATGAAACCGACCTGTATCGAGGACATTGTTGCCCTCGTGGCGCTATATCGTCCGGGTCCGATGGAGAATATTCCGACCTATTGTGAAGTGAAAAACGGGATCAAGGAACTTGAGTCCGTGCATCCGTTGATCGACCATATTTTGGAAGAAACCCAAGGCATCATCGTTTACCAAGAACAGGTTATGCAAATTGCGCAGGTCATGGCGGGTTACTCGCTTGGCGGCGCTGATTTGCTGCGTCGTGCGATGGGTAAGAAAATCGCCGAGGAAATGGCGAAGGAACGTCCCAAGTTTGAAAAGGGCGCCAAGGAAAATGGTGTCCCTGCAAAGAAAGCGTCGGAAGTTTTCGACCTTCTTGAGAAATTTGCCAACTACGGCTTCAACAAATCCCACGCGGCGGCTTATGCGGTGGTCAGCTATCAGACGGCTTGGCTGAAAGCGAACCACTCTGTTGAATTTATGGCAGGCGTCATGAACTGCGATATCCACCTTACAGATAAGCTGGCGGTCTATTTCGAAGAGGTCAAAAAGGGCCTCGATCTGCCTTGGGTGCCGCCCTGTGTGAACCGTTCTGATGCGACATTCAAAGTGGTCAAGGGCGAGCTAGTCTATGCGCTGGGCGCTTTGAAGAACGTGGGTGTCGAGGCGATGAAGTTGGTCGTCGAAGGGCGCGATGACAAGCCGTTTGCAACAGTCTTTGATCTGGCGCGTCGCGTTGATTTGAAACGTGTTGGTAAGCGTCCTTTGGAAATGCTCACGCGTTCTGGTGCGTTTGACCAACTTGATCCGAACCGTCGCCGCATGGTCGACAGCCTTGATGGGTTGGTTAGTTATTCCAGCGCGATTTTTGAGCAGAAGAATTCAAATCAGGTGTCGCTTTTTGGTGAAGCGGGTGCTGATCTGCCAGAACCTCGTATGTCGCCTGTGCAAGACTGGATGCCAGCGGAACGCCTGAACGAAGAGTTCCGCGCAGTTGGGTTTTACATGTCGGGCCATCCGCTGGATGACTACATGGCCCCTTTAAAACGCAAGGGCGTCATGACGCTGGACGAAGTGACCGCCAAAGCCGAAGGCGGTGCGCTGGTTGCAAAGCTCGCGGGTGTTGTTGCAGGCCGTCAAGAACGTAAATCTGCGCGTGGCAATCGATTTGCGTTTGCGCAACTCAGCGACACGACGGGCGCGTATGAGGTGACTTTGTTCTCGGATACGTTGGACAAGTGTCGCGACTATTTGGAAACTGGCGCGAAGGTTGTTGTGACCGTTGAGGCCACAATGGAAAGCGATCAGCTAAAACTGCTGGGTCGTTCCGTTGCACCGATTGATGTTGTGGTAGCTGACGCCGGCCAAACGGCGCTGCGAATTTTCGTCGAAAATTCGGGGGCGGTCACAAATATTGCGTCGGTTCTTTTGCGTGCGCAGGAAACTGTGAAACAGGGCGCGCGTGGACCTGTAATGTTGTGCTTGATGGACAGCGGTTTGCCCGGCGAGGTCGAGATTGATTTAGGCCGTGAATTCCCTGTGAACCCGCAAATCAAAGGCGCGTTGAAAAGCCTTGATGGGGTTATGCAGGTCGAAGAAGTTTAAGAGCCTTCGGCGAGGATATTTGTAAAAGGTGAAGCCTAGGCTGGCGCGCGATTGCGGGCTGTTTCAGCGAGATCTGGCAGACCTGTTTTGTCATAAACCTCTGCAAGCATTTGGTTAAGTGGGACGCCATCTGGATCAAACGTGCGGCGCATTTCTAGCACTTGCTGGGCTTGTGCTAAGCGTTCCGTTTTCATCAGCGCATCCAAGTGTACTTGTTCGAATAGATCCCGTTGGGCATGGCTGCCACCGATTTCTGCCATACGTGGCAGAGCAAGACCGAGTTGCTTGACCGTTGTCTCGAAATCGCCGCGTGTGTAGGCTAGCAGACCTTCGCATGCGGGCAGGGCGACGTTGCGCCAGACATCCTGATCATAGCCCGGCGCGCTGGCCTTTTGTTTGATAGCACTGATGAGTGTGTCAGCCATCGGATTGTCCGATCGGCCAAGCGCGTAGAGGTATTGCATCGTAAGGAACGGCAACGTCGTGTCTGGGCCGCGCCGCGCGATGTGGTCGGCAACGTCTTTCCAGCGATCTTCCACATCAATGCCCGCAAGTTCCATGCGCGCAAGTAAGGACGCAGCGCCGATTTGATCTTGGGCGAAGTTCTTTTCTAACCCCCACACATGGGTGTCATAGGCTGCGCGGACCTCGTCGTGTTGACCCATTGAAATGTAGAACAGCGCGAGGTGCCACCAGTTGTGGCTATACATAAAACTATTTAGGCCCTCCCAGCGCGGGGCCATGTCTTCCATGAATTTTGCACCCTCAATCACGCGACCTTGTGTCAACATCACATGGGCGATGGCATGATGTGCCCATGCGTCCGTGGGTTCAATTCCAATGGCATGGCGCGCGCTTTTCTCGGCGTGTTCTAGTTGGTGGCATTGCTCGTATCCGAAGGCGATCATGCCGTGAACGAAGGGTTTGGTCGCGGCTTCGGGGAGGGCTTTGAGGCCTGCGCGTAACGTGCTGGGGGCGTCGCCTACGTTGAAGTAGAGGTATTGCGCGAGCTTGATGATGACCAGATCGCGCGGATACAAATCGCTGTGTGCTTCGCACAAGCGCATGGTTTCAGGCACGTCGCCGCCGACCCATGTTTCCGCAATTTTCAGGTTTGAGTGTTCGCGTTCGTTCATGTCGACGCCAGCTTTGGCACGCGCGATGTAGGGCGCGGCTTTTAAGGCGGCAACCGGTGCTTCGAGGAACATCCAAAGCATACCTGCGTATGTATTTGTGAGAGCGTGATCTGGCGCGGCTTCGGCGGCGGCGAGGATATTGGCGGCTTTGGGTTGATATGCGAGGAAGCCATGCGTGAAATCATCTATGGCTTGCGCGGTTTTGGGCGTACCTGCGGTGAAGGAATTGTCGAAGCGATCAGTTGTCATGGCGGTGTCCCTTCATGAAAGTAATGAGGTACTCAAGGACAGCAGCGGGCGCGTCCCAGTGGATGGAGTGGGCTGCGTGCGCCACCGTTTGAACGTCAACATTGGGGATTTGTGTTAGCAACTCAAGGGCCTCTTTGTGGGGAACAATCAGATCGTTCTGCGCGAGCAAGGCAAGTGTGGGAACTTTGATACGATGAACAAGATCGCTGGGGTCATATTGTTTGAGCGCGTTTAGCTGGTGCTGCATCGCGTCCAAGGATTGCGCGTATGGGTATGTGAGAGAGCCCGCAACAGCGCCTTCATTTTGGGCAGGATTGTCAAAAAATTTGTGATGGAACAGCCAAGGAAAAAGGCAGCGCAACCATAAACCCTCTGGACCAGATTTCCGAACATCGCAGAACCCTTGGAACAGATGCCAAGACCGCGCGAGGTTCATTGGGGCGCTGCACAAAAGTGTGAGCGATGTGGTGCGTTGGGGGGCGAGGCTTGCAAATTCGGCGGCAATGTAGCCGCCCATTGAATGGCCAATGATGTGTGCCGTTGGAATATCGAGATGATCGATAAGCGCTAAGATATCGGTAGCGTTTTGTGGGGGTGAGGTGGGGGCAAGTGCAGGTTTCGTACGCCCTGTCGTGCGGTTGTCAGGTCGGATGACAGTGTATTTTTCAGCGAGCGGCGCTATCATCGGGCCCCAACTTGCGCTGTCGCTAAGCATACCCGCAATTAGGAAAACAGGTGGGCCTGCGCCGTCGATTTCGTAGTGCATTTCAATGTCTGAAGTTTTGAAGCTGGGCATCGTTCAAGCACCGTTCTTTTCGCGCCATGTTGGCAGCAAGTCGTTCTTTGCGGGCGTGGCCGCGTAGACCGCGCGCGCGATCGCACGTGCGACACAAAGCGCGGCTGCGTGGCCGATCATCGCCAATTCATAGTTGGGATTTTCGAGCGTCTTCGCACCTGTTGTCGCACTAAAAATGAGGTCACCGTCCATGGGAGTGTGGGCAGGCATACATGCGCGCGCGATGCCATCATGGGCCGCGATTGCCAAGCGTTTGCACTGGGCTTTGGTCAGGTGGGCGTCTGTTGCGACCACACCGATGGTCGTGTTGGCTTGGCGCATCATAGCAGTGATCTTGTCGGATTTCATATCGCGCCCAAGACCGCTGCGTGGATCGGGGCCAAGGCCGCCGAATTCATCGTCGATTTCTTGGGACCCCGCCCAAAAATGTTTCTCGCCCGGCGTTGTAACAGATCCGATTGGGTTCGCGATCATCAAGGCACCGACGGTGATCCCACTCTCTAAAACGAGCGAGGCAGAGCCTGTGCCGCCTTTCAAAGTCGCGCTCATTGCACCTGCACCTGCGCCATGTGTTCCAAGATTGAACTGTGCGGTTGCGCTTTGCAGTGCTTCTTCGCCAAGCGCAGGGTAGGGGCTATTGTCCCAGTCTTTATCACCACCGTTGATGAGATCGAAAATGATTGCAGCAGGCACAATGGGAACACGGGCTGTGTGAACCGCGAAACCACGACCCATTTTGCGTAACCCCTGCATCACGCCACTTGCAGCATCTAGGCCAAACGCCGATCCGCCAGAGAGCACAAACGCATCTACCCCCGGGGCCGATTTGTCGGGATCAAGTAGCGCTGTTTCGCGACTGCCTGGGGCACCACCCATGACGTGGACGGAGGCGGTTAAGGGTTTGTCTGCAGTCACAACTGTTGTGCCGGATTTCAGCGCGTCGTTTTGGGCTTGGCCCACTTTGAGGCCGTGCACATCTGTGATCAGGTTGGTGGGGCCTGGTTGCATAGGGAAGAGCCTCCGGCGGGGATATTTGGAAAAGGTGAAGTTGGTGTCGTTAGATGCAGCGGCCACCGTCGACTTCCATGCACACGCCTGTGATCATGCTAGCCTCGTCTGAGCAGAGATAGCAGGCCGCGTTGCCCATGTCTTCGGGTGTCGAAAACCGCCCGATTGGGATGGTTGCAAGGAACTGCGCGCGTCGTTCTGGGGTGTCTTCGCCCATGAAGGAGGCGAGCAGCGGCGTTTCACCAGCGACGGGGTTGAGCGCGTTGACGCGGATGCCCATGGGGGCAAGCTCGACAGCCATGGATTTGGTGGCGGTGTTCATCCACCCTTTAGAGGCGTTGTACCAGCTAAGATTTGGGCGCGGGCTGACGCCTGCAGTGGAGGCGACATTCAGGATTGTGCCCGATTTACGGGCCTTCATGTTGGGGATGAACGTTTGGCTGATCAGATAGACGGACTTGCAATTGACGGCGAAAACACGATCAAAATCATCTTCTGAGATGGTGTCCATTGGCGCGGGCAGATGGGTGACACCCGCATTGTTAACGATGATATCTATGTGACCGAGCGTTTTAAGGGCGACGTCGGACATGTCTTGCACACTTTGGCGATTGCTCACGTCGACGGTGCAGGCAATGCCGCCGATTTCGTCTGCAATAGTTTGAGCGGCTTCCGCGTTGATGTCCGCGACGATGACCTTTGCGCCCTCATCCGCAAACTTGCGGGCGATGCCTGCGCCAAAACCTGATCCTGCGCCTGTGACGATGGCTGTTTTATCTTGAAGTCGCATACTATTCTCCTGCTTTGCACTGTGAATCGGCGCGTTTAACCATGTTTGGCGGCAACCGTTTTTAAGGTTGAGAACCCGTAAAGTGCCTCGAACCCTTTTTCGCGCCCATGTCCTGATTTTCCAACGCCTCCGAATGGAAGTTCAACACCGCCGCCTGCACCATAATTGTTGATGAAGATTTGACCCGATTTCAGCGCCTTGGCGAGACGCATTTGGCGGGCTCCGTTTTGCGTCCAGATGCTGGCGACAAGGCCGTAGTCTGTGCCGTTGGCAATAGCGATCGCGTCGGCTTCGTCTTGGAATGGAATGACGACTTGGACGGGTCCAAAGATTTCTTGTTGCGCAAGAGGATGATTTGGATCGGGACAGAGCAGAAGATGGGGCGCGACGTATGCGCCGCTGCTTGGTGCATAGCCGGCGATTTGGCCTTTGGCAGCAATCTGGAGATCGCTACCTTTCTCTAAGAACCCCGTGACGATTTCCTTTTGGCGCGTTGAAATAAGGGGACCAACATTGAGATCATCCATCGCGGGACCGACCTGCAGGGCTTTGTAGCGTTCAGACATTGCTGCGACGACTTCGCTGTAACGGCTGGCTTGCACGAGGATACGCGACGAGGCCGAACAGGTCTGACCTGCGTTTTGAATGCCTGCGTTGACCAGAAATGGAAGGGCCTCTTCGAGATCGGCGTCCTCGAACACCAATTGCGGGGACTTGCCGCCCAGTTCAAGCGTCACAGGAATAACATTCGCGCCAGCCGCTTGCTGCACCAGCGCGCCGGTTGCGACGGAGCCTGTGAAGGAAATATGCTGAACGCCTTTGTGTGCAGAGAGCGCGGCGCCTGCCTCGGCTCCAAGACCGGGCACAACGTTCAAGGCTCCGTCTGGTAGACCTGCTTGGCGCGTGATCTCGGCAAACATGAGGGCAGTAAGACAGGCCTCTTCGGCAGGTTTCAAAACGGTTGCATTGCCCATCGCGAGGGCTGCACCGACTGAGCGCCCAATGATTTGCATCGGGTAATTCCAAGGCACGATGTGGCCCGTGACGCCGTGGGGTTCGCGCAATGTGTAGACGGTGTAGCCGTCTAGGTAGGGAATGGTTTCGCCGTGCACTTTGTCCGCCGCACCACCGTAAAATTCCAAGTAGCGCGCCAATGCGATGGCGTCTGCGCGGGCTTGGGTCAGGGGTTTTCCGACATCGCGCGCTTCTAATTCGGCAAGCAGATCGACGTGCTCTAAAACGAGTTGGCCGATGCGCGTTAAGATGCGCCCACGTTCCAAGGCGGTTTTGCTGCCCCATTCGCCGGTCAGCGCATTTTGTGCAGCTTGGACGGCGGCGTCGATGTCCGCGCTTTGGCCGCGTGCAATTTGGCTGAGGTCGCTGCCGTCAGACGGATCAACCAGCGTTACTGTTTGGCCAGCAATTGGTGCGCACCATGATCCACTGATCAAGCAATGGGATGGATCGAAAGGGAGGTCAGGTAGGGACATTGATTGGACCTTTCACATCTGGCAGTGTCGGTGCGGCTGCGATCAGGCTGGCGGTGTAGGGGTGTTTGGGATGGCTGAACACGTGCTCGGTTGGGCCATCCTCGACAATTTGGCCGTCTTTCATCACCAGAACGCGGTCGGTGATTGTGCGCACGACCGATAGGTCATGGCTTATGAAGAGATAACTTAGATCGTGGCTTTGGGTCAGCGCTGCAATCAGATCAAGAATTTGTGCGCGGATAGACACATCAAGCGCACTGACGGCTTCATCGAAAATGATAAGCTCGGGTCGAATGATCAACGCGCGCGCGATTGCTATGCGTTGGCGTTGGCCGCCTGAGAACGCGTGGATGTATTTGTCTGCATCTGAGGGACGTAGACCAACCGCGATAAGTGCCTCGGAAATACGGTTCTGGCGGTCTTTTCCCTTTGGTGGATCCGGTAGCAAATGGAACGGTTCGGTCACGATGCGCGCGACTTTGTGGCGAGGATTGAAGCTGCCGTAGGGGTCTTGAAACACCACTTGCAAACCAGCTCGTAAGGCGGCTGGCATGTCTGGTGCGACCTCTTCCCCGAAGGCGGTGATTGAGCCGCCTTGCAGCGGTTCAAGCCCAAGGATTGCGCGGGTCAGTGTAGATTTTCCACAGCCGCTTTCACCGACAAGGCCGATGCGTTCGCCTTTTTTCAACGTAAAGCTGATGCCATTCACAGCGCGCGTATATTCGCGTGGAGCGAACAGCTGGGTGCGTGGTTTCGGGTAGTCGCGAACCGCGTCCTTGACGACCAACAAAGCGTCATCGGGCCGCGTGTTATCGGGTAGATCAACCTCGTGCGACGAGGCCGCGAAAAGCGCGCGCGTGTAATCGTGCTGCATGTTGGAAAATAACGTGCTGGTTTCGCCGGTTTCAACCACGTCACCGTGGCGCATCACGACGATCCGATCTGCCATATCAGAGACGACGGCAAGATCATGGGTGATCATCAGCAGCCCCATGCCAAAATCCTGCACGAGGTCTTTCAGCAGGTCCAAAATTTGCGCTTGGGTAGTGACATCCAGCGCTGTGGTTGGTTCATCGGCAATCAAAAGGCGCGGACGCAAGGCGATTGCCATAGCGATCACAACGCGTTGGCGTTGGCCGCCTGACAACTCGTGTGGAAAGCGGGAAAGCTTGAATTTTTCAGGGGAGAGGCCGACGCGGGTGAGGGTCTCTTCCGCCTTGATACGCGCCTCATCGCGGGTTGCAGATGTATGGAGCAGGATCGTTTCCATCACCTGATCGCCGATGGTCATCAAAGGGTTCAGTGCGGTCATGGGTTCTTGGAACACCATACCAATATCATTACCGCGCAGGTCGCACATCGCGGCGTCGGAGGCGTTCAACAGTTCTGTTCCGTCCAGTTGAATCGACCCTGTCGTTCCTGTGCCACGCGGCAACAACTGCATGACTGAGAATGCAGTCAGGGATTTACCTGACCCGCTTTCCCCTGTGATCGCGACGATTTCGCCCTGTGCCACATCAAGGCTGACACCCTTTAGGATGGGCGTGCCATGGATCGACAATTTCAAATTCTGGATCGAGAGCAAGCTCATGTGCGATCCACCCTGATGCGGGGATCAAGCAGATCGCGCAGACCGTCGCCCATCAGGTTCAATCCAAGCACCGTCAAAATAATCGCCCCACCGGGGATCAACGCAAGATGGGGCGCAAAGCTGACCATGGTTTGCGCGTCGGCCAACATGCGCCCCCAACTGGGCAGGGGTGGTTGTGCCCCAAGGCCGACGTAGGACAGGCCAGCTTCTGCAAGGATGCCAAGCGAGAATTGGATGGTGCCTTGAACGATCAAAAGGTTGGTCACATTGGGAAGGATGTGTTCGAGCGATATGCGTGAACTGCCTTTGCCTGCGACACGCGCCGCCATGATGAATTCACGTTGCCATAGCGGCAGGGCGGCACCGCGTGTAAGGCGCGCGAACACCGGGATGTTGAAGATACCGATTGCAATGATTGCGTTCACGGCACCGGGTCCGAAGACGGCTGTAATCAGGATCGCAATCACGAGTGAGGGAAAGGCGAACACCAGATCATTACCGCGCATGATGACCTCGTCCAGCAGGCTACCTTGGCGCGCAGCCGCCGCCAAACCAAGGGGCACACCAATGAACATACCGATACTGACCGCGACCAATGCAACAGCTATCGACGTACGCGCGCCGACCATGATCATCGAGAAGATGTCGCGTCCAAAGTGATCCGTGCCAAGCCAATTGGTGCCGTTTGGCGTTTTCAATTTCGACGAGATATTCATCTGTGTGACGTCAAAAGGGGTCCACACAAAGCTGATAAGCGCTTCGGTAAGGAAGATCGCCGTCAGGAGGCCCCCTATGATAAGATTGCGCGATTTCATGAGCGTGACCTCAGACGTGGATCGACCCACGCATATGCAAGATCGACGATGAAGTTCACCACGATGACGGCGAACACCAGTAACATCACAACGCTTTCCACAACGATCAAATCGCGTTGGGATATGGATTGAAAGACAAGGCGCCCAAGGCCGGGCAGGTAGAACACTTGTTCAATGATGATTGATCCAGCCAGCAGGAACGAAAATTGCAGACCGATGATTGTAAGGACGGGGATAAGCGCGTTGCGCAATGCGTGGCGCCAAAGGGCTTGCCGGCGGCTTAAACCTTTGGCGCGGGCAGTTCGGATAAAATCTTCGTTCAGGATATCCAGCAAGGACGAGCGCATGACGCGCGCAAGGATTGCAGCTTGGGGCAGGGCGAGCGCGATGGCGGGAAGGGTGAGGGCCTTGATGCCGTTGAAGAACCCCTCTTCCCATCCCGGAAAACCACCCGCAGAAAACCATCGCAGGTTGATCGCAAAGACCAGCACCAACATCATCGCAAACCAGAAATTCGGGATCGCGACCCCCAATTGCGTGGCCCCCATAATAGACACATCCCCCGCACCACCACGACGCGAAGCAGCATAAATTCCCGCAGGAAACGCGATGATCGTAGAGAGCGCCAAAGCATATAGCGCAAGGGGCAAAGACACCCAAAGGCGATCCGCAACCATTTGGGCGACGGGGGTGCGATAGGTGTAGGACGTGCCGAAATCGCCCAGTAACATACCTTTAGACCAAGACACATAGCGTTCAAACTTGCTCTGGTTCAGCCCCAATTCTTCACGCAGCGCATTTAGCGTATCCTCTTGCGCGTTTATGCCCAGCATAAAGCTGGCAGGATCACCCGGCGCGACCTCGATCACCAAAAAGATGACGAGGCTGGCGATGATAAGGCTGATCACAAGGGACAGCAGACGTTTGAGCGAATAGCGCAGCATCCAAACACGCTAGGCGACGGGCGCGCAGGGGTCCAGAGGGCTTGTCGTTATGACGTGGCGCTGTATGTCAAAGGAATGCTGAAACAACCGCTTTTTATTGGGTCTGAAATTTATCGCGGTTCGTCATACGGCGGGCTGCACCCGTTGCGCGTGCCGCGTGTTTCTACCGTGATGGATCTAAGCCGTGCGCTGGGCTGGTTGCCAGATGCGCAATACGTGACGTCACCGCGCGCCAAACCAAAGGCACTATGGGCGTTTCATACGCCTGAATACGTGTCCGCGCTGGCAAGGGCAGAACGACGCGGCGTGGTAAGCGATCTTGAGCGTGATCAATTCCAGCTTGGGACCCACTCGAACCCTGTCTTTGCAGAGATGTTTCGACGTCCTGCTACAGGTGCGGGTGGTGTGATGTTGGCGGGTGAATTGCTGTCGAATGGCGGCATAGTTCATGTACCGGGCGGTGGTACGCATCACGGAATGCCGGACCGTGCGAACGGGTTCTGCTATCTGAATGATCCCGTGTTGGCGATCAAATCGCTGCAACATCATGGTGCCGAACGTGTCGCATATATAGATATCGACGCGCATCATCCTGACGGCGTCGAGGTCGAGTTTAGCGTTGATCCAAGCGTGCGCATGATTTCTGTTCACGAGGAAAAGCGCTGGCCATTCACAGGCGCGTTGGAGGAAACAGCAGGGGGCAGTTCGTTTAATTTACCCGTACCGCGTGGTCTGAACGATAGTGAAATGCGGGTGGTGCAGGAAGAACTGATTGTCCCAGCCGTTGATATATTTGCGCCTGATGCAATCGTTCTTCAATGCGGATCAGACGCGATTGAGGAAGATCCGCTTTCCCGATTGTCGCTTTCGAACAACGCTCATGCAGAGATTGCCAAATCACTTATGAATATGTCGCCTCGTCTCATGGTCCTTGGCGGGGGCGGTTACAATCCATGGAGCGTTGGTCGTTGCTGGACCCGTATCTGGGGCGTTCTAAATGATCAGAAAATGCCAACGCGTTTATCCAAAAATGCCGAATCGGTGCTGCGGGATTTGCGTTTTGAGGGTAATTCACGGGGCCGTAGTCCACCCGAACATTGGTGCACAACACTTGCAGACCAACCAAACGAAGGTCCGATCCGAAACGAAATACGCGCGCGCATTGATGCGTTGCGCGCGCGTTTCTAAAGGCGTTTAAATCTTACGAGAAAATCCGTGTTCCGCTTAGTTGGACCAGCTTACGCCAGTCAGATCGGTCGCCTGTGTCGGCGCGTTCTCCCATATACCTTGAACTTTAGCATCCGCGACTGTTGGGAAGGCCAGCTGGAACAAATACCCGTTCACATAGTCTTGCGAAATCGTAGTCTGCGCCTGCGCAATCATGTCAGAGCGCATCGCAGGATCAGCCGTCGCATTTAGCTTGGTCATCAACGTTTGGAACTCAGGATTGTCGTACTGGAAATAATAATCCGGACGCGCGTAGATGCCGATGTCAAACGGCTCTGTGTGGCTGATGACGGTCAAACCAAAAGTCTTTCCACGGAAAACCGTTTCCAACCATTGCGCCCATTCGACGTTGATAATCTCTGCCTTGATCCCAACCTCTGCCAGTTGTGAGGCAATGATTTCACCCCCACGGCGCGCATAAGAGGGGGGTGGCAAGTGCAAGGTTGTTTCAAAACCATCCGCCAAACCAGCTTCAGCCAAGAGCGCCTTAGACTTCGCAGGATCATACGCAGAGCCAGCGGTTAGGTCGACATAATCGGGATTGTGCGGTGCGAAATGTGTGCCGATTGGTGTGCCATAGCCAAACATGGCACCATCAATAATTGCCTGACGATCAATCGCGTGGGCAAGGGCCTCGCGCACTTTCACGTTGTCAAAAGGGGGCATCTTGTTGTTGGTGGACAGGATCGTTTCACCCTCTGAACTACCGACAAGCACTTGAAAACGTGGATCTGCTTCGAACTGTGGCAAGTTCTCAGGCGCTGGAAATCCCGCAAACACATCCACATCCTGTGCCATCACCGCGGCAAACGCAGCTGTTGGATCAGAGATAAATTTGAACGTTGCGCTCTCAAGCGTGGGTGCGTCGCCCCAATAGGCATCGTTGCGCGCCAAATCGATCTTGTCACCTTGCACCCAGTTCACAAATTTGAACGCGCCCGTGCCAATCGGCATTTGCTTGATATTTTCAATGCTTTCTGGCGCAACGATTACAGCGTCACCCCACGCAAGGTTGAACAACATGCTGCCATTTGCTTCTGCCAAAGTTAGCGTCACGGTCATCGGGTCGACAACAGAAACATCCGTGATGCCTGCATAAAGCGCCTTTTGTGCGTTCGTGCTATCCTCAGCGCGCGCGCGATCAAGCGAGAATTTTACATCCTGCGCATCCATCGTTGTGCCGTCATGAAACATCACACCATCGCGCAGTGTGAATGTATAGGTCAGGCCGTCCTCGGAAATGTCCCAGCTTGCCGCCAGTCCAGCGACAACCGAACCATCCGCCATGAAACGCGTCAGCCCCTCAAACACGTTGGAATAAAGAACGCTATCAATCGCACCAGCTGCGGCAGATGTTGGATCCAAATGCGGCGGCTCAAGTTGCAAGGCAACCGTGATATCGGACTTAGCCCAAGCTGATCCAGCCAATAACGCGGTGGCACTGGCACTTAACAAGAGGGTGCGAAAATTGAACATATC
Source organism: Planktotalea sp. (assembly GCF_018607965.1). GTDB lineage: Bacteria > Pseudomonadota > Alphaproteobacteria > Rhodobacterales > Rhodobacteraceae > Planktotalea. The sequence goes on along the minus strand of NZ_JABBAM010000084.1, from coordinate 157 downwards.
TATCTCCTGAGGTTCGTTTGGAGGTTAGTGTAGCCCCTTCGCTCTGTTCTGGCTAGGGAAAGCTAGGGGGAAATTCAGGGCTTGCAGGTGCGGGTGATGCTTTCTAAAGCGCTGTTTTTTGTGAAAAGGGTTCGGGCATGAGGCAGTCAACGGAAGT
>NZ_JABBAM010000035.1:111234-128380 GCF_018607965.1 Planktotalea sp. | reverse complement strand
CAACTCCAATGATTGCTGCATCGTTGCGTTATCCATTGCACAGTGTTGGATCAGACGAGTCACGTTACCTAATTGAACCCATTGCACAGATCGGCTGGAGCGGTGGGTCCCCGTCGACTTTGGCAAATGATGAAAATGTAAGTGCAGAATTTGACGAAGGAAATCTTCTTTCCCTTGCACATTTCCCAACGCTAGAGCGTCGTGAGACGGGTACCGTCGGTGCACTTGGACTTCGTTGGGAACGCCTTAACCCTGAGAGCTGGTCAGCAGGAATATCAGTCGGTCAAATTTTTCGTGAAACCGCTGATCCCGCATTCTCTAACAGTTCGGGATTGCAAGGACTTACATCAGATAACTTGCTTGCTTTACGTTACTCAGCAGCATGGGGTGGCGCCATTCAAGCGCGTGGACTTTTTGATTCACAACTTGAACCAAAAAAAGCAGAAGCACGCGTAAGCTATCGCAAAAACAAGCTCAGCCTATCCGGCACCTACGTTCAACTAAAAGCAGATGCTGCTGAAAGTAGAACACTCGCTGTCGCTGAATGGTCGATCGCAGGATCGTATCGTATCAATAGACACTGGACGACAGGTGCTAAATTCCAATATGATTTGTTGACGGATCGAGCGTCAAGAACTGGTGGAAGTGTTAAATACGTTAACGAATGCATTTCAGTCGGATTTGGCGTAACCCGAAGCTTTGCAAGTTCCAAGACATTGATCCCAGCGACAACATACACATTGGCAGTATCCCTTCTGGGGTTCAGCACAGGAGGCAGCGGCAAAGCAACACGCCGCACATGCAGGAAATAGGCGATATGGCTTACACAAATTTCTCTTTCAAAATGTTCACGCGCTCTTGTGCGACTGTTCTCTCTTGCTCTGCTCTATTAGTGATAACTGCACCAATTTCCACGTCTGCGCAAAGCCTCTTTGCAACGGCTATCAAGGTGAACGACACCTCCATCACGCATTTCGAGTTAGAAGAACGTGTGCGGTTTCTAAGATTTTTGCGCGCTCCGGGTAACCACAACGCACTTGCACGCGAGCAGCTTATAGATGACCGGCTAAAGGTCGGTGCAGCGCAAGCCGTCGGCATTTTTCCCTCAACAGACGCCATTCAAACAGGCATGGAAGAATTTGCAGGCCGTGTGAATCTGACACGTGAAGAGTTTATTTCAGCAATCACTGCTGGAGGCGTCTCTGAAGATGCCTTCCGTGATTTTGTTTTTGCTGGCATTGCGTGGCGTGATTTGGTCCAAGCCAAATTTGGGAGCCGCGTAAGCGTAAGCGAGGGCGAAATTGACCGCGCATTGGCATCCAGCAATAGTGGAGGTGGTGTCGAGGTTCTGCTTTCAGAAATCATTATGCCAGCGCCGCCCCCGCAAGCTGCCGCAGTGCAAGAGCGCGCTGAACGTATTGCCCAGATCACATCCATTGCGGCTTTCGCCTCTGAAGCCCGTCGTTTCTCAGCCTCGGCTTCAAAACCACGCAGCGGACGTTTGGATTGGTTGCCGATTACAAATTTACCACCCCAGTTGCACCCCATTTTGCTTGGCTTGGCCCCTGGCGAAGTCACAAGCCCAATTCCACTTCAAAACGCGATCGCCCTCTTTCAATTGCGCGATATAAGAGAAGCCGATGTGCCTGCAAAAACCTATGCAGCAATCGAATATGCCTCCTACTACATTACGGGCGGACGGACGGAAGCGGCGTTAAAAACAGCACGCAAGGTCGCAAATAGCGTCGATCGGTGTGATGATCTGTATGGCATTGCAAAGGGACAGGACCCGAGCGTGCTTGAGCGCGGCGCGAAAACACCAAGTGAAATCCCAACAGATATCGCACTGGAACTCGCAAAACTTGATCCGGGCGAAATTTCAACAACACTCACGCGGTCTGGCGGTCAAACCTTGGTTTTGCTGATGCTGTGTGGCCGTAGTCCAAAACTAGAGCAAGATATCGACCGTGGAGATCTTTCACTTGGACTGCAAAACCAGCGTCTTGCGTCATTCTCAGACGGGTATCTTGAACAATTGCGCGCCGACGCGCGTATTGTCGAGAAGTAAAATGAATGCGCCCATAGCGCTAAGTTGCGGTGAACCAGCGGGCATCGGTCCAGAAATCGCAGTGAAGGCATGGAACGCCTTGCGCGCGGATGTTCCCTTTTTCTGGATCGGGGATCCTCGGCATTTGCCCAAAGGATCGATCTTTAAAGAAATATCAGATCCTTCACAAGCAATCTTGGTCAGTGCAACATCGATGCCGGTTCTGAGCCAACAGTTCGCCGCTGAAAACAATCTCGGTGCGCCCAACGCTCAGAATGCGCAAGGTGTCATCGACGCCATTGAGACAGGTGTCGCGCTTGTCAAAGCAGGCAAAGCTGGCGCGCTGTGTACGGCCCCGATCCACAAAAAAGCCCTGCAAGATGGCGCAGGGTTTACACATCCTGGCCACACGGAATTCCTCGCATCACTGGACGGTGGATGCGATGTGGTCATGATGCTTGCGTCAGAACAATTGCGCGTGGTTCCCGCGACGATCCACATTCCTTTGAAAGATGTGCCAAGTGCGCTCACACCAGAGGTTTTGGAAAGTGTGATCCGCATTACGCACGCCGCTTTAGGACGTCAGTTTAACATTGCATCGCCACGCATCGCAGTGTCTGGCCTGAACCCACATGCAGGCGAAGGTGGCAAAATGGGGCTTGAGGACGACGCTTTGATTGCGCCTGTTCTAGAGGAACTACGTGCTGAGGGTTTCGTTTTAAACGGCCCCCTTCCCGCAGATACGATGTTTCATGCCGCAGCCCGCGCGCGCTATGATGCAGCGATCTGCATGTATCACGACCAAGCTTTGATCCCCATAAAGACACTCGATTTCGACAAAGGTGTTAACATCACGCTTGGTCTTAGCTTCATCCGAACCTCGCCCGATCATGGAACTGCATTCGATATCGCAGGCCAAGACATCGCCAATCCCAGTAGCCTAATCGAAGCACTGCGCATGGCCAAAAAAATGAGCACGACATGACCCATGATCCGCTTCCCCCTTTGCGCAACGTTATTGAACGACACGATCTGCGCGCACGTAAATCACTCGGTCAGAACTTTCTTCTCGACCTGAATCTGACTTCGAAGATTGCACGCCAAGCTGGAAAACTGACCGATTGCGATGTCTTAGAAATAGGACCCGGCCCAGGTGGCCTGACACGCGGATTGTTGATGGAGGGTGCGCGCAAAGTGCTCGCGATTGAAAAAGACGCGCGCTGCTTGCCTGCATTAGCTGAAATTTCGCAAGCCTATCCAAATCGCTTGCAAGTGATTGAGGGCGACGCGCTTGATATCAATCCTCTGGAACATCTGACACCGCCGATCCGCGTTGCCTCCAACCTGCCCTATAACGTGGGAACGGAACTGTTGATCCGCTGGCTCACTCCAAAACAGTGGCCGCCCTACTGGCAAAGCCTGACCTTGATGTTCCAACGCGAAGTTGCCCAACGCATCGTCGCGCAAGCTGGTGACAAAGCATATGGACGTCTCGCGATCTTGTCCCAATGGCGATGTGATGCGCAAATCGTGGTTAACCTACCGCCCGAGGCCTTTAGCCCACCCCCCAAAGTGTCCAGTGCGGTTGTGCATCTGACAGCCCTTGCAGAACCACGCTTTCCCTCTGATTTTAAAACGTTGGAACGTGTCGTTGCAATGGCATTCAATCAACGCCGTAAAATGTTGCGTTCATCTTTGAAATCGGCGGCACCCGACATTGAGGATCGTTTGATCGCTGCGGGCCTAAAACCGACCGAGCGCGCAGAACAAATATCGCTTGAAGGATTCTGTGCTCTCGCCCGTGAGATCGCAAAACCCTAAGTCTCAAGTATGTTGAAAACACGTAAGGATTATGGGGGCAACGCCCCCATCTGATCCGGATCGCGCAGTGATCCAACAACCCTAATTAACGTTTACTCTGAAACATCCGTGGCTTGAACAGGCGCTGGTGCAGCGTCAACTGCTGCCGCTTGTTTCCCTTCGGGAGCTTTACGGGGTCCACGTGGCTTACGTGGTGGACGCGGCTTGCTTTCTGGTGTTTCAACCAAACCACTCTCGAATGCTGGTGCCGCTTCAATCAGACCAGGTTGATCCCCTGAACCAACCGGCGCATCGGCAACCACAGGTGCCTGAGCGGCTTGTGCCGCTTCACGTTCCGCGCGCTCTGCATCGCGTTCGGCGCGTTCGCGATCACGCTCAGCTTGGCGTTCACGGTTTTCGCGCTCTTGAACTTCACGACGTTCGTCAATCTCTTTCTGAGCAGCCCCTAGCATACGCAAATAATGCTCTGCATGCTGAGAGAAATTTTCAGTTGCGACACGGTCACCAGACAACTGCGCATCACGCGCAAGCTGTTGGTACTTGTCAATAATTTGCTGCGGCGTACCGCGCACCTTACCTTCGGGACCCGAACTGTCGAAGACGCGATTAGGAATATTACCGCCACCCTGATTTGGTTGACGATTACGGTTATTATTCTTGCGCGAACGTGGTTTTGATGATCTCATCTTGCCTTAAATCCAGCATATAGGTGTCACTGCGATCTTTAAATTGCGCTAAGAAGTGGCGCGGGAAATCAAGATCACTATTTGTGGCTTGGTGCCAAGGGGAACGAATTCGCGTTCTCCCGTGTAGCTCCCCCCATAAAGCACTTCATTGTCTTTGCTGCAAGCGCGATTCCAAATTATCCGCTAAATAGCTTAGAAAACACGCCTTTGGGTGCATTTGATTATGTTTTATCAATCCAAACTGCTTTTACCACGCGGTCTCGCCCATCCATATCGGGTAGACATTGAATTTGTGTAAACTCTGCCTCCTCAAACAGCGCCACAACAGCATCTTTTTGGCTCGCACCGATCTCAACAACTAAATGCCCCTCCGAATGCAAGAAAGCTCCCGCGTTTTTTGTGATGATCCTGTAGGCTGCCAAGCCATCACCCTCGTCAGTCAAAGCAATCCGCGGATCAAAGCCCCGCACCTCAACATCAAGTTCGTACCAGTCCGCTTTGGTGATATAGGGCGGGTTGGAAACGATCAAATCATAGCGTCCCTTAACCTGCGCGAACCAATCCGATTGCAGCAGGGTCACAGTGCCTGCAACACCAAGATGGTTCATGTTGATGCGCGCGACCTCCAAGGCTTCTTCAGAAATATCCGTGCAACAGACCTCAGCACGTGGCCATTCTGCCGCCAAAGTAAGGCCAATCGCCCCGCTTCCAGTTCCCAGATCAAGTACACGCGACGGCACGCCTATCTCCAGACACGCCGCGACAAGCGTTTCGGTATCGCCGCGCGGATCAAGCACATTCAAATCGACACCAAACTCACGCCCCCAAAACTGGCGTTTTTGGATAATCTTAGAAATCGGCGTATTCACCGTACGTGCGTCAACATATAAATTGAATTGCGCGCGTACATCTTCGCTGATCTCGTCTTGCATGTGCAAAGTAATGCGACTGGGCTCAATGCCCATGGCGTGCGCTGCTAAAATCCGTAAATCACGCATCACATCATCAGTTTGCACGTGAGACACCCGATGTTGCGCCCCAACTATAAGATCCTGTAGGATCACCCGTTCATCTCAGCCAGCTTGGTTGCTTGATCATCTGCAGTCAGCGCGTCGATGATTTCGTCCAGATCACCCTCCATCACTTGATCCAGCTTATACAGCGTCAAGTTAATGCGATGATCACTCATCCGTCCTTGCGGGAAATTATACGTGCGAATCCTCTCGGATCTATCCCCAGATCCCACTTGCGATTTGCGGTCCGCAGACCGTTCATCATCTATGCGCCGGCGTTCTGCATCGTACAGACGCGTGCGCAACACCTGCATTGCAATTTCGCGGTTGCGGTGCTGTGATTTCTCGGCACTTACCACCATGATACCAGACGGAATATGCGTAATGCGCACGGCGGAATCAGTCGTGTTCACGTGCTGCCCGCCTGCCCCAGAGGCACGCATCGTATCAATGCGGATGTCATTAGGCGCGATCACCACATCGACGTCCTGCGCTTCGGGCAAAACAGCAACCGTCGCCGCAGAGGTGTGGACACGCCCACCACTTTCAGTCGTTGGAACGCGCTGAACACGGTGCACGCCACTTTCATACTTTAAACGTGCGAAAACATTTTCGCCTTTGATGTGTCCCGTGACCTGCTTAATACCACCAAGCTCGGTCAATTGTTCCTCTAAGGTCTCAAACTTCCAGCCACGCGCCTCAGAGTATTTCTGATACATGCGCAACAGGTCCGCCGCGAACAATGCGGCCTCATCGCCACCAGTCCCGGGTCGAATTTCAATCATCGCAGGGCGCGCGTCCGCCTCATCCTTGGGCAGAAGCGCTAATTGCAACGCAGATTCGGCCTCAGGCAAAGACGTCCGCAACCCTTGCAACTCTTCCTCGGCCAACTCTTTCATGTCGGGATCCGCCAACATCGATGTGGCGTCCTCAACATCCGCAAGCAATTGGCGGTAGGCTGCGACCTGCTCAACAACAGGTTTAATTTCTGAATATTCCCGTGCAAGATCAGCGATTTCGCTGCCATCCGCGCCGCCAGACATCTTCGCTTCAAGAAATTCGAAACGCTGGGTGATCTGCATCAAGCGATCCATCGGTACCATGGCGAAAACTCCCGAACAGTGCGCCGACTTGGCGCAGAGCCTTGCTTATGGTACACTTAAGCTCATGAGAAAAGTCCTGACACTGATCGTTTTGGCGCTTCCTTTCAATGCAAGTGCAGATGTCACCAGTCCAAGCGGCAAAACTGTGGATTGCTATTGCACGGACAAAGGCGGTTCGCGCATCGAGCTCGGCCAAATGACCTGCATACAAGTTGATGGGCGCATGTATATGGCGCAATGCCAGATGAGCCTGAATTCACCAATGTGGCGCGAAGTGGCACCTGGTTGCCTTTCTTCAGAGCTTGGACAACCACCCCTCTACACGCCGCTTATTCACGCCCAGATCTGATTGACCAAAACGAAGACGACTGAAAATACGCAATTTGCCATCCACTTCCTGCACAGTCACGTAGTCAGGAAATCCAGCAAGACGTGTACGACTGATGTAGCTGATATGCCCTGCTTCTACACTGCCTGACAAAACCTTTGCGCCACTGTTGCGGATCACAGCGTCCAGCGCGGCTAGGTCAGCATCGACAATACGCACCGCCCCCCTCGCTAAATCCTTGTTCTCAACAGCCGTGACATCTTTATGCCACCGCTTAGGGTCACTTGGCGCAAGTTGAATGTAGGCAAAACTAACCGCAATCACCCCAATAAATATCCAAATCCACATACCTTGCCTCTTCATCTTTCTAAATAAACTTCCGCCGAAGGCGAAAAACCATCTTAGCGATATGCGACATTCGGCAAGACACACAACAGCTCATAAACCAAATTCGCAGCCGTCAGCGCCGTATTCCCCGACGTATCATAAGGCGGGCTGACCTCAACCAAATCGCAGCCCACAATGTTTAACCCCCGCAAGCCTAGGATAAGTTCCATTGCTTGCATCGTAGTTAATCCACCAATCTCAGGCGTGCCCGTACCAGGTGCATAGGCTGGATCGAGGCTATCTATGTCATAACTAATATAAACCGGCGTATCGCCGATTTTCGTTTTTATCTCAGCAGCAAGCGGCGTCAGGCTCTTGTGCCAAAGGTCAGGCGCAAGGTGCTGATTGAAACCCCATCCCGCAGCCTCCGTAAAATCATCCGCGCCGTACCCTGTGCCACGTAGGCCGATCTGAAACACTTTATCCGCTTGTAAACACCCATCCTCATACGCGCGTCGAAACACAGTTCCGTGGGTCTCAGATTCGCCAAACATATGTTCGTTCACATCTGCATGGGCATCGACGTGAACCAACGCCACAGGGCCATGCTTTTTTGCGATGCTGCGTAGAATTGGCAGCGTCAACGAATGATCGCCACCAAGTGCAAAAGGAATGACATTCGACTTTAATATATCAACGTAGTAGTCTGTAATTATGGAAAGACTCTTCTCTAGCGAGAAGGTATTTATTGCCACATCCCCAATATCGCCCACGTTCAAACTATCAAATGGCGCGGCACCAGTTTGCAAATTATAGGGCCGTATCATCGCGCTTTGTTCGCGGATTTGTTTTGGCCCAAACCGCATGCCAGAGCGCCAACTTGTCCCGATGTCCATCGGAATCCCGAGGATCGCAACATCCAGCCCCTCTGGCCCCTGATGCGCAGGCAAGCGCATGAACGTTTGTGGCCCCGAAAAGCGCGCAAGCTCGTTTCCACCAAGTGGTTGATTGGTCATTTGGATTTCCCAAAGTGGTTCCAGCCCCAAAGCGACATCAATTCAACCGCGACATGCGCGCCTGCAATTGCGGTTGCACCCGTCATGTCAAAGGACGGTGAAACCTCAACAATATCACCGCCAACCATGTTTATTCCCGCCAGATCGCGCAGGATCGCAGCTGCTTGCCAAGATGCAAGACCGCCCCAAACAGGCGTTCCGGTTCCCGGCGCAAAGGCTGGATCAAGACAGTCGATATCAAACGTGACATAGGTTTCGCGATTGCCAACAATCTCTTTCACACGTTTGGCAACGGCGGCTGGACCATTCTCATGCACCCAACGCGCATCCAGAATGTTTACGCCCATCGTATCAGGATTATCCGTACGAATTCCGATAGAGACCGAGCGAGCTGGATCGATCAAACCAAGCTTAATCGCCTTGTAAAACATAGTCCCGTGGTCGATCCGTTCCATATTATCGTCTTGCCATGTATCCGTGTGGGCATCGAATTGGATCAGGCTAAGGGGGCCGTATTTTTTGGCGTAAGCCTTTAGAATTGGAAAGCTGATATAGTGATCGCCGCCGAGACAAATGCTAGCCGCACCCGCATCCAGAATGCCCCTGATGTGCGCTGTCAAAGTATCGGGAAACGCGCTCACCATTGCGTAATCGAACGCCAGATCACCGTAATCAACAACGTTCAGCTCCGACAGCGGATCATAGCCCCAGCCATAAGGCGCGTCTGGCGCTTGTAGGCTAGACGCCTCGCGGATCGCACGTGGTCCTAAACGCGTTCCCGTGCGATTTGTCGTGGCCTGATCAAACGGAACACCCGTGATCGCCAGATCAACGCCTGTCAAATCCTTGGTGTAGCGACGACGCAGAAACGAGGTCGCGCCGCCAAACGTGTTTTCATTACTCAACCCACGCAAGCTGTCACGCGTAAACGCATGATCTACTTGAGTTTTTGCATCTTCTAAAGCCACGAATCAACCCTCCGCCAATGGCTGTGATCGTTCAACCAAGCGCGCAAAGAAGCTGGCTCCGACGGGCGCAACATCGTCGTTGAAATTATACTCAGGGTGATGAAGTCCCGCACTTTCCCCCTGACCTAGAAATAGATACGCGCCGGGCCGTTTATGCAACATATAGGCAAAGTCTTCGGCCCCCATTTCACGACCCGCGTCTGCGATGACGTTTTCATCACCCGCAATTTCACGTGCGATTTCAGTAGCATGCGCTGCTTCTTTTGGGTTGTTCACAGTCGCTGGATAGCCACGCTCATAAATCAGCTCTGCACTGACGCCATACGACGCGGCTTGGCCCGCAACAATTTCCGTCAAGCGCTTTTCAACCATGTCCTGCACCACAGGATCAAACGTGCGCACAGTGCCATTCATGTAGGCCGTGTCAGGGATGACGTTATCAACCGTGCCTGTATGAATTTGTGTCACAGAGACAACCAGATCATCCAGCGCATAATTGTTGCGGCTGACAATAGTCTGGATCGCTTGGGCAATACCACAGGCTGCAATCACAGGATCGCGGGTTTCGTGGGGCATCGCGCCGTGACCACCCACGCCCTTAAGGTTAATGTGGAACGTATCCACTGCTGCCATGATCGGACCCGGGGTCGTGTAAAACCCACCAGCAACAAAACCCGGCGCGTTATGAATGCCATAGATCGACCCGATATCAAACGTATCCATTATCCCCTCTTTAACCATCACCTCAGCTCCGCCACCGTTCTCTTCGGCAGGCTGAAAAATCAGCGCCACGCGGCCAGAGAAGTTGCGCGTTTCGACCAGATAGCGCGCAGCGCCCAATAGCATCACCGTATGACCATCATGCCCACAAGCATGCATCTTGCCCTCGTGGGTAGAGGCATAGTCCAAGCCCGTTGCCTCGATAATCGGCAGGCCGTCAAAGTCAGCGCGCAGACCAATCGTAGGGCCATCACCCTGCCCGTTGATGATCGCCACAATGCCTGTTTGCGCGATGCCCTCATGAATTTCGTCCACACCAATTTCGCGCAAACGCTCTGCGATGAAGGCCGCCGTTTTCGGACAATCAAACGACAGTTCGGGAATCGTATGCAAATGGCGGCGCCATGCTGTCATATCGGCAGAAAACTCTGCAATGCGGTTCACAATCGGCATGAGGTTGGACTCCGTAAAGGCTATCGTTAGAACTGCATCTGACAGAAAAGGACGCAACACCGCAATGGTTGACACAAAACTGATCCACGATCCCAAGGGCGGAATGCCCCGATTGTTAGAAATCATGCGCGCGTTGCGCGATCCTGAAACGGGATGTCCGTGGGATATTGAACAGGACTTTGCCTCCATCGCGCCCTACACGATTGAAGAGGCCTATGAGGTCGCGGATGCAATCGAGCGCAAAGAATACGATGAATTGCGCGGGGAACTTGGGGATTTGTTGTTTCAATCGGTGTTTCACGCACAAATGGCGTCCGAACTGCGCCTGTTTGATTTCAACGACGTCGCCGATACGATGTCAGACAAAATGGTCGCGCGTCATCCCCATGTGTTTGGCGATCAAAGCAACGCCAAATCCGCGCAGCAACAGAGTGCCGACTGGGAAGTGATCAAAGCGGCGGAACGTGCAGGCAAAACACAAGGTGGCACGCTGGACGGTGTGGCCGTTGGCTTGCCAGCGCTGTTACGCGCTAAGAAATTGCAAAGCCGCGCAGCGCGAGTTGGGTTCGATTGGCCCTCCACAGATCAGGTTTTGGACAAGATCGTTGAAGAAGCGGCAGAACTGGTCGAAGCACGAGAAGAGCTGACGCAGGCAGAGGTCGAGGAAGAGTTCGGTGATCTAATGTTTGTCATGGTGAACCTTGGCCGTCATCTTGGCATCGAATCCGAAACGTCCTTGCGCGCAGCTAATGCAAAATTCACCCGCCGCTTCGAAAGCGTTGAGGCGGCATTGGCCAAACTTGGAAAAACCCCAGAGCAGTCTAATTTGGAGGAGATGGACGCGCTTTGGGATGCAGCCAAGGTCGAAGAAAAAGCGCCCAAGGACTAACCTTATTGTTTTAATCAGGTATTGACCCGACTGTTTTAGTCAGATTTAAACACCACATCGCAACCAACCACTGAGGACCGCATTATGCGTCGCACTTTTTCAACACTTCTAGCCGCCAGCACGCTTGCAGCCCCTGCCATTGCTGATGAGGTGAACATTTATTCCTACCGCCAGCCAGAGCTGATCAAACCCCTAACGGATGCCTTCACTACTGAGACAGGCGTTAAGGTTAATGTTGCATATCTCGCCAAAGGCATGATCGAACGCCTTAAGGCCGAGGGCGATCGCTCTCCCGCGGATATGGTTCTGACCGTCGATATTTCGCGCCTTGCGGGCATCGTTGACAACGGTTTCACCGAAGCCCTGACATCTGACGTGATGAACACCAACGTTCCCGCAGAGTACCGCGACCCTGAGGGCCATTGGTTCGGCGTCACCACCCGTGCGCGCATCGTTTACGCATCTAAAGAACGCGTTGTCGAGGGCGAGGTTACCACCTACGAAGATCTTGCTGATCCCAACTGGGAAGGCCGTATTTGCACTCGTTCCGGCACACACGCCTATAACGTCGCGCTGACCTCTGCCGTTATCCATCACAACGGCCTTGAGGGAGCGAGAGAATGGTTAACAGGGGTAAAGAACAACCTTGCGCGCAAGCCACAAGGCAATGACCGAGCGCAGGTCAAAGCGATCTGGGCAGGGGAATGCGACATCGCCATCGGCAACACCTACTACATGGGCAAGATGCTGGCCGATCCAGAGCAAAAAGAATGGGCCGACAGTGTGGACGTGTTGTTCCCAAAGTTTGAAAATGGCGGCACACATGTGAATATTTCGGGCGTTGCCTTAATCAAATCCGCGCCGAACCGCGACAATGCAATCAAGATGATGGAATTTCTGACGTCACCCAAAGCGCAAGAAATCTACGCGGCTGCGAACTTTGAATACCCCATTGCCCCAAACACAGCCCCTGTGCCTTTGGTCAAAGGTTGGGGAGAATTCACAGCCGATGATGTGAACCTGATGACGCTGGCCGGCAATCGTTCTGATGCCTTGAAACTTACAGAAGAAGTCGATTTCGACGGCTGAATTCTGCCCCTATGAACACCAAAGGCCCGCCAATCACGCGGGCCTTTTTCCTGTGACGAACGCCAGTTTTCGCCCAAGCGCGTTTCACACATGGACATACGGCGTGCCCTGTCGCATTTTAGCGAAAACAGGAGCAGGCCCATACCCCCCAGAGATATCATCATCGACACAGATCCCGGTCAGGACGACGCCGCCGCCATTTTGCTGGCGTTGGCGAGCCCTGAAGAAATCAATGTGCTTGGTATTACGGCAGTGGCTGGCAATGTACCCCTGCCCCTTACATCTAAAAACACACGCATTGTCTGTGAGTTAGCGGGTAAGGTTGATGTACCTGTCTATGCTGGCTGCGCCAGTCCTATGACCCGCGATTTGGTCACTGCAGAACATGTGCATGGCAAAACAGGCTTGGACGGTCCAGTTCTGCCTGATCCAATAATGCCCCTGCAAGACACGCACGCCGTTGATTTCATTATAGAAACGCTGCGATCACGCCCCACTGGTACGGTTGCGTTATGCCCTTTGGGTCCGCTCACGAATATCGCAACCGCCCTGAAACGCGCGCCTGACATTGCGGGTCATGTCCAAGAGATCGTTCTAATGGGGGGGGCCTACTTTGAGGTTGGAAACATCACGCCTGCCGCTGAATTCAACATCTATGTCGACCCAGAAGCCGCTGATATTGTTTTTAAATCAGGTATAAAAATCACGGTCATGCCGCTTGACGTAACCCACAAAGTGCTTGTCACACCTACGCGCATCAAAGCGCTACGTGACACGCAAACCAAGGTTTGCAGCGCAATGGCCGACATGGTCGATTTCTTTGAGCGTTTTGACACCGATAAATACGGATCAAACGGCGCGCCTCTGCATGATCCTTGTGTGACCGCCTACCTGATCCAGCCTGATCTTTTCACAGGTCGCCACATCAACGTCGAAATTGAAACCCAGTCTGACCTAACCCTCGGCATGACAGTTGCCGATTGGTGGGGTGTCACTGATCGCGCGCCAAACGCGATGTTCATGGGCGATGTGGATGCGCAAGGTTTCTTTGATCTGCTCACCGAAAGGCTGGCCCGCTTATGAGCGCCGTATTGCACCTGGCAAAACCCGAAGACATTGATCGCTTGATTCCACTTGTTGGTGCTTTTCACGAAGAAGAAGGCCTACAAAGCACCGACGAGCAACGCACAAACGCACTCGCCCCTTTACTAGACGGATCGCCACACGGCGCGGTTTACATGATTGGACCCTCACGCGGACCCATTGGCTATATCGTCATTACCTACGGGTGGTCGATTGAATTTGGTGGCTTGGACGGCTTTATCGATGAAATCTACATCCGCCCCGGTGTGCGTGGGCGCGGCGTAGGATCAGAGGTCATCGCCTCCCTCGTGGCCATGTTAAAATCCGTCGATATGAAAGCGCTGCACCTTGAGGTCGATCCAGAAAAAGATAGGGCGCAGCGGTTTTACAAACGCTGTCACTTTAGAAAACGCGAAGGCTATATGCTGATGTCGCGCATCCTTTGATCCATCCAGGGCGATCCACATGAAAACATCCATTCCCTTCGACAACAGCCTTGCCACACTTGGTGATGCGTTCTTCACGCGCCAAGCGCCAGAGCCTGCACCTGCGCCAGAGTTGATCGCCTATAACGACGTGCTCGGCGACGATTTGGGCATCACCAAAGGTAGCGACGATGACCTTGCTGCTGTCTTTAGTGGTACAGCAAATCCAGCCGGTGCCGATCCACTTGCCCAGCTTTATGCAGGCCATCAATTTGGCACCTATAACCCCCAGCTTGGGGATGGGCGCGCGGTCTTGTTAGGCGAAGTCATAGATCGCGACGGACAGCGCCGTGATATCCAGCTGAAGGGCTCGGGTCGCACGCCCTATTCCCGTGGCGGCGACGGCAAGGCTTGGCTTGGCCCTGTTTTGCGCGAATATGTGGTATCAGAGGCCATGCACGCCCTTGGCATTCCCACGACGCGCGCGCTGGCTGCCGTTAGCACAGGCGAACAAGTTTACCGCGAAACCCAGCTTCCCGGCGCGATTGTCACACGCGTCGCGGCCTCGCACATTCGTGTCGGCACGTTCCAAGTTTTCGCGGCCCGCCAAGAGTACGACAACCTGCGCATCCTGACGGACTATACGATCAAACGACACTGCCCCGATGCGGACGGCACCAAAGGCCTGCTCCAATCCGCAATGGATGCGCAAACCAAACTGATCCCCGTATGGATGGGTGTCGGTTTTATTCACGGCGTGATGAACACAGACAATTGCCAAATCGCAGGCGAAACCATCGATTACGGGCCGTGTGCGTTCATGGATGCCTTTGCATCAGATCGCGTGTTCAGCTCGATTGATCGCGGCGCGCGCTATAGCTACGCCAACCAACCCGACATCGCGATCTGGAACATGGCGCAATTGGCAACGTCATTGGTGCCACTGATGCCCGATAAAGAACAAGCGATTGAGGAATTCACCGCAATGCTGCACGTGATGAAAGATGCGTTACGTGGTGAATGGCTGTCGGTGTTCGCAGCAAAGCTGGGGATAACAGAACTGCGACACGATGACGGCGATCTGATTGCCGAGCTTTTGGAAATGATGGAAAACGGTGGATCGGATTTCACCAACACCTTCAGCGCGCTCAGCGATGGCTCCGCAATAGATCATATCACGGATCGCACGACATACCGCAGGTGGCACGACAAATGGCAAAGCCGCATTCAGGATGAAAATGATCCACAAACTCGGATGGCATCAAAGAACCCGACCATTATTCCACGCAATCACCAGATCGAAGCAATGATCCAATCCGCAGTGGCCGGTGATTTCGCGCCATTTCATAGATTGAATGCAGCGCTTCTAACGCCGTTTGGCGACAATGCCGAAAACGCAGATCTAAAACGTCCCCCAACCCAACAAGAAATTGTGCCAGCCACGTTCTGTGGAACCTGACACCTTCATCTTTCTAAATAAACTTTCGCGCGCAGCGCGAAATATCACCCTAGCGGTTTCTTGCGACGTGAGATTAGCACAAGACCAAAACACACAAGCGCCAAGGCCCCCAGAATTTCGACGCCAACGTGTTCATCCAGCAACCACCACCCCATGAAGACGCTCAAGACAGGCGACAGGAATGAAAATGCCGCAATGTCAGAGGCTGGGTAGATCTTCATCAAAGAGAACCACAGCAAGAAGCCAAACAGCACGACAACAACAGACTGAAACAAAAGGCCCACACCGTGGATTATTTCGAAGTCACGCAAAAGCGGGCCGAAAAACGGTGAAATCGCAAAGAACACAACCGCAGAAATAAGCAACTGACATCCCAATTGAAGTTCAGCAGGGGCTTCACTGACAGGTGTCAAACGGACAGTCAGCGCGATTGCTGCCCAGCCAAGGGCTGCGCACTGTGCTAGTAAATCGCCCAGCAAACTCGCCTGCCCAGAGGAACGGTCCAAGAAAGCCCAAGCAACACCGCAAATGGCCAAGCCAAAGCCAAGCAGACGCACACCGCTCAGACGTTCACCGGGCAACAGGAAATGCGCAATCAAGCCAAGCCAGATTGGCATTGTGTAGAAAATCACACTCGCGCGGCTCACGGTCGTCATATCAAGCGCAAGGAAAATGCACAGAAACTCGAAGGTGAACAAGACACCAACCAATGCGCCCCCCCAAAGCTGGCCACGCGTCATGCGCAGCGGGATGCCTCGAAGCTTGATCCAGATCATCAAGACGATCAAACCAAAAAACGAACGCAAAGCCGCAGAAAATATCGGCTGTATCCCTTCAATTGTAACTTTGATGACGACCTGATTGAACGCGAACAGCACCGCAAAACCAAGCATGCACGTGACGCCAAAGGCATCGAGTTGGGGTTTTCTTTCCATTCCTCTGGCAGACCTGATCGCACAGCCCGCGTCAAGGGACGCAGCACTTTTGTTGCTTTCATTCTCACCGCCACATCCCTACCCTAGTCACAACGCAGACGCATAGGATCACGACCAAAAGAACTTTCTTCAAATCACGTCGCTCATGATCGTCTTGGCGGGCGCATTCGGTGCGCTTAATTATTTCTTCCTAAAGCTCCCAAGCGCGATTGGCATTCTTGTCGTGTCACTTCTGGCCTCCCTGGTGATCGTCTTGGTCGATCTGGCAGTACCAGCCCTTGGAATTGCAGACGTTGTGCGCACCACCGTGACGGGTATCGATTTTTCCGAAGCGCTTCTTGAAGGAATGCTGGGCCTCTTGCTGTTTGCGGGTGCTCTGCATGTCAAACTCAGCGATCTGAAAGAGCAATGGCGCTTGGTCTTCTTGATGGCGACCATCGGGATCGCCCTATCGACCGCCGTGGTTGGCATTAGCTTTTCATGGCTCACGGGCATGCCCCTGATCATCGCACTGGTCTTTGGTGCGTTGATTTCGCCAACCGACCCTGTGGCTGTCCTCGGAGTGTTGCGCGAAGCAGACCTACCTAAATCGTTGGAAACCAAGATCGCAGGCGAGTCTCTCTTTAATGACGGCGTCGGTTACGTGGTCTTCTTGGTCCTTGTGGGCATCGCCTTCCCGCACGGCGACGATCATCATGGCAGCGGCCTTGCAGGTGCGGCCACGCTGTTCTTCCAAGAGGCTGTGGGCGGCGCACTCCTTGGTATCGTACTCGGCTGGCTCACG
>NZ_JABBAM010000035.1:99272-111134 GCF_018607965.1 Planktotalea sp. | reverse complement strand
CTTCCAAGAGGCTGTGGGCGGCGCACTCCTTGGTATCGTACTCGGCTGGCTCACGCCGTATTGATGACTACTCGCTTGAGGTACTTTTGACCCTCGGCCTTGCCTTTGGTGGTTATGAACTTACCGTCTATCTACACGTGTCCGCGCCCATCATGGCAGTTTGTGCGGGTCTTTTGATCGGCGAAATTGGCACCAAGCAAGGGATGAGCAAACAAACCCGCAAATACGTAGACGCCTTCTGGAAGTTGATCGACGAAATCCTGAACGCCGTTCTGTTCTTGATGATTGGTTTCGAGGTCTTCGCCATCGCGTTCGAGGCCAGCTTCCTTGTCACGGGCGTTATGGCCATCGTCCTCGCCCTGATCGCACGTCTTGCCGCCGTGGCGATTCCTGTGCTTTTGCTTAAGCCCTTCCGCCAGTTTAGCGCAGGCGTCATTCCCATCATGACATGGGGCGGTCTTAAGGGCGGTATCTCGGTCGCGCTGGCGCTTTCGCTGCCTGACGGGGAATGGCAGCCACTAATTCTCACTGCCACATATATTGTGGTGATCTTCTCGATCATCATACAAGGACTAACAGTCGCGCGCTTGGCCAATCGCTTTGGCCGCGCACCAGACCTCGTTTAATCGCATATCAACGGGCAGCACGCCCAGCATTTTTTTGGAGAAATATTATGAGCCTTATGGGAACCCTTGCGAAAGTCGCAATCGGATATGCAACTGCACGCGGCGTTGACAAAATGGCAGGTGGCGGCGGTTTGGGCGCATTGCTTGGCGGTGGCCAGCATGCAGAGGGCGGCGCAGAGGCTACAAACCCTATGGCGGCGATGATGCAGCAAATGATGGGTGGCTCGGGCGCAACTGAAGGTGCGTCCAACCCAATGGCTGATATGATGAACAAAATGACGGGCACCGGTGATGCAGGCGCAGAGGCGTCCAACCCGATGGCCGCAATGATGCAGCAAATGACAGGTGGCGGTGCAGGCGGCGGCATGGACATCCAAGGAATGCTTGGCGGCCTTATGGGCGGTGGCGCATCTGATGATGGCGCTGACAAAGGCGGATTGCTATCGTCACTTGGTGGCGCAGCGGGCGGCGGCGCTGGTCTTGCGGGCATGTTCGCAGCAATGGGCGGCGCGGCTGCTATGGGGGGCAAAGGCGTTGGCGACATGCTCGACGGTTTTGGCAAAGCGGCCCCCGCAGCGCCAGACGCTGAAGAATCCGCAGGCCTCATTCTGCGCGCGATGATCCAAGCCGCAAAATGCGACAGCGATATCGACGATGCAGAACGTGCCAAAATTCTTGAGACCATTGGAGAAGATGCCGACGCTGTAGACATGGCCTTTGTTCAAGCACAACTGGCCGCGCCCTTGGATGTCGAGGCCTTGGCCCGAGACACGCCAGACGCACAGAAATTCCAGCTATACGCTATGTCGATGATGTCGATCCGCGTCGATACACCTGCCGAAAAAGCCTACATGGGCGCGCTTGCAGATGCGCTTGGAATTGATCCACAGACCGCGCAAATGCTGAACATGCAAATGGGCGTGACTGCATAGCGACTGTACCGAATGGGTTAAAACTAGATAGATTTTTAGGCGCTTTGGGTTCAACCCCAGAGCGCCTTTTTACGTTTTAGTAACCTGCAGACACCACAAAGGCGTAGATTGAGTAATGGTGGGATCTATGGATATCTATTTTGCGTTGTATCGCAGCAAATCAAGATCACATCTGAATGCTTGGATTGTCACCAAGATTATCCGCACCAGTATGCGCAACAACAAGCGCGAGGGTCTAACTGGCTTTTTGCACACCGACAAAGACCATTTTTTGCAATATTTGGAAGGCCCGCATGATCCCTTGATGCGTCGCTTGTCCGTGATCCACAAAGATCCCATGCATTACAACTTTATGATCCTTGCGGATGGCACAATAGACGAACGTCTTTTTCCTGATTGGGATATGGGTCAAATTCGTTTCTTGCAGCCACAATATGAGTAAAATATTGTTGATATGGGGTGGATGCGCCCGAATCCAGATGTGGATGCCCTGCCCTTGCTGACCGCGTTCGCAGCCAATGCCCTAGATGGTGAAAAGGTCACGATAACCGCAGTACGTGACCCCCTCAATGTCTTCGAATTTAAAGTGATCTATGCAGCAGGCGCTCCGCCACCGCCGCCACTGCGACGCCGACGTCCGCCACCGGGTTTACCGCCGCCGCCACCTGCGCCACCGCCGCCTTCACCTTGGGGACGTGTCCCGCCTGGCTTGCCGCGACGCGCACCGCCACCTGGCTTGCCACCGAGTTTTCCCCCGCCACCGCCGCCAGGACGACCGCCGCCACCTTTGCCGCGACCACCGCCGCCCATGCCAGACCGGCTTTTGGCGGAAGGACCATCGAAATCAACCCAAGGCGTACCCGACTCAACTGGGATAGAAATCTTCATCGTTTTTTCGATGTCTTTTAACAAATCCATCTCGTCAGGCGCACAGAACGCAATCGCAGCACCATCTTTGCCTGCGCGCGCCGTACGGCCGATACGGTGCACATAGGCATCAGGAACGTTGGGCAGTTCGTAGTTATAAACATGGCGCACATCAGGGATATCAAGTCCACGCGCAGCAACATCCGTTGCCACCAAAACCATCATGTCGCCCTTTTTGAACGCGGCCAAAGCGCGCTCGCGCTGGCCTTGGCTTTTGTTGCCGTGAATGGACGTGGCCGCAAAACCGCGCGCAACCAACTGCTTCATCAGTTTTTCACAACCGTGCTTGGTGCGACCAAAGACCAGAGCGCGCTCGTCTTTGTGCTTGCCCAGCAATTCGATCAGCAAAGACTGCTTTTCAGACTTGGCAATAAAGTGAACAACCTGCGTGACCTTATCTGCCGCCTTGCCCGGAGGTGCGACTTGGATACGGCGTGGGCTTTTCAGGTATGTGTTCGCAATCTCGTTCATCTGCTTTGGCATCGTCGCCGAAAACAGCATGGTTTGGCGCGTCGCAGGCAAAAGACCCGCAATCTTGCGCAGCGCATGAATAAAGCCAAGATCAAGCATTTGATCGGCTTCGTCCAAAACGAGGAAATTCGCGTCCTGCAACGTCAACGCGCGGCGATCCAAGAGATCAAGCAAACGTCCGGGCGTGGCGACCAGAATGTCGATGCCCTTTTCCAAGCGCTTGGATTGTACGTTAATAGATTGACCACCAACAACCAGCGCCACCTTGATCGGCGTGCCAGTCGTGTAGTCCTTCAGGTTCTCAACGATCTGGCCTGCCAGCTCACGTGTTGGCGCTAGGATCAGCGCACGCACGGATTTTGGCAAAGGGCGACCAGGGTTCTGGCTAAGAAGTGTGATCAACGGCAAGCCAAAGGCTGCCGTTTTACCTGTTCCCGTCTGGGCAAGGCCCAAAACGTCGTGGCCATTCAAGGCCTCTGGGATAGCACGTGCCTGAATGGGTGTCGGTGTGGTGAGGCCTAATTCCTTCAAACGGCTTACAAGCCGGTCGGTTAGACCCATAGTTTCAAATTCGCTCAACGGATACTCGTCCTTTAGGGGTTATCTTTGCAGCGCAGCCCGTGGTTGGGCGCGTTTTGCAGCGTTTGAGTGGCACATGGCCCCTTTGCCCCCCCAAGTCAACTGTACACCCCCTTTTCCCCTGCGTATCCTTGCGCTAGACACATCTCTCAACACGAAGCCGGAGCCCCGTCATGGCCGATTCCACCATCATCGAACGTTGCGAGGCCAAAGGCCTGCGTATGACAGGCCAACGCCGCACGATTGCGCGCGTGCTTCAAGCCAGTGACGATCACCCCGATGTGGAAGAGCTATATGCCCGCGCCTCTACAGCGGATTCAGGCATTTCGATTGCAACGGTGTATCGCACGGTAAAGCTGTTCGAAGAAGCTGGCATCCTAGAAAAGCTGGAATTTGGAGACGGGCGCGCGCGCTATGAAGATGCAGAGCGCGATCACCATGATCACCTGATTGACATGAATTCCGGTGAGGTCATAGAGTTCGTTGATCCAGAGATTGAAAAGCTGCAAGAACGTATCGCAGCGCGCCTTGGCTATACACTTAAAGGTCACAAACTCGAACTCTACGGCGTTCCAATCAAACCGAAAGCAAACTAGCGCGTGGGAAATACCCGCGCCGCGCTATTGATGGTTCTCTCCATGGCAACGTTCGCTTTAGGCGATGCTTTCGTGAAAATGTCATCTAGCACCATGTCGATCTCGCAAGTTTTAATCTTCATGGCGATCCCGGGCTTGATCATCTTTAGCGCCCTTGCCCAACGTTCAGGCCAAACACCATTTTCACGTGGGTTCTTTGAAAAACCCGTAATCGCACGCAACTGTGTCGAAGCTGTTACCGCGATCTGCATGGTCAGCGCTTTGTCTATGGCCCCCTTGTCATTGGTGATTTCAATCATCCAGGCCGTGCCGTTGATCGTTACATTAGGGGCAGCGGTTCTGCTTAAGGAAAAGGTCGGCCCACGGCGGTGGTTCGCCCTGTTCGCAGGCTTCTTCGGCGTCATGTTGATGCTGCGCCCAGACACCAGTGGCATTCCCATCGGCGCTGTTTTTGCCCTAACCGCGGCCTTCGGACTGTCCGCGCGTGATCTGATCACACGGATCATGCCGCAAAGCGTTGGAACCTTGCAAATGGCCACATGGGGCACCGCTGCGATCATTCCCGCAGGTTTGGTGCTTTTGCCTTTTACAGGCCCGCATGAAATGCCTGCGCTAAATGGCTGGCTCATTGTGCTCTGTGCCTCGCTCGCGAATGCGGTCGGTTATTATTCCATCACTGCTGCGATGCGACTGGGCGACGTGTCCTTCGTCACACCGTTCCGCTACACGCGCCTTGTCTTTGCACTGATAATTTCAGCGCTATTCTTTTATGATCGCCCCGATACACTGACCCTAATCGGTGCAGCCCTTGTGATCGGCTCTGGCCTGTTCGTCATGTGGCGTGAAAGAAAACTTTCCGTTAGCGGTAACACTTAGGTCGCTAACAGGGTTCCCCCCAATGATCGCACCGTGTAAAGAAGCCTCAAATCCATTGATTTAGAGGAAAAACACGCCATGAGCGCTATCATTGACATCCACGCCCGCGAAATTCTTGATAGTCGGGGCAACCCGACCGTCGAAGTCGATGTGATCTTGGAAGATGGCAAAATGGGGCGTGCTGCAGTTCCCTCTGGTGCCTCCACAGGGGCACATGAAGCGGTTGAAAAGCGGGACGGCGACAAGAACCGCTACATGGGCAAAGGTGTTCTGGAAGCCGTCGCATCCGTCAACGGCGAGATCGCCGAAGAACTGTTGGGCATGGACGCGACCGAGCAAGAAATGATCGACGCGATGATGATCGAACTTGATGGCACCCCAAACAAAGCCCGCCTTGGCGCAAACGCGATCCTCGGCGTGTCCTTGGCCGTCGCCAAAGCCGCTGCTGATTTCAGTTCCATGCCACTATTTCGCTACGTTGGCGGCACATCCGCGCGCACGCTCCCCGTTCCAATGATGAACATCATCAATGGTGGCGAACACGCAGACAACCCGATCGACATCCAAGAATTTATGATCATGCCAGTGTCCGCGACCAACATCCGCGAAGCGGTGCGCATGGGGTCTGAGATCTTCCACACTTTGAAAAAAGAGCTGACTGCCGCTGGCCTGTCCACAGGTATCGGCGACGAAGGTGGTTTTGCACCCAACATTGGCTCCACCCGTGAAGCGCTTGATTTCATTATGAACTCTATCGCGAAGGCTGGCTACAAAGCGGGTGATGACGTTTACCTCGCGCTCGATTGTGCTGCGTCTGAATACTACAAAGACGGCAAATACGAATATTCTGGCGAAGGCAAATCCCTTACATCAGCAGAGAACGCCGCCTACCTTGAGGCGCTCGTGAATGACTACCCGATTATCTCGATCGAAGATGGCATGCACGAGGATGATTGGGACGGCTGGAAGGTCTTGAATGATCTGATCGGTGATCGTATCCAGCTTGTAGGCGACGATTTGTTCGTAACTAACCCAGAACGTTTGGCCATGGGTATCGAGCGTAGAAGTGCCAATTCAATGTTGGTAAAAGTCAATCAAATCGGAACCTTGTCGGAAACTCTTAAAGCTGTCGATATGGCGCACCGCGCGCGTTTCACGAATGTGATGAGCCATCGTTCTGGCGAAACTGAAGACGCCACAATCGCCGACCTTGCCGTTGCAACAAACTGCGGCCAGATCAAAACCGGCTCGCTCGCGCGCTCAGACAGATTGGCAAAATACAACCAATTGATCCGTATTGAGGAAATGCTCGGCGAAACCGCGCTCTATGCTGGACGTTCTGTTCTCAAGTCATGAACGCTGACATGATCATAAAGCACCTAGATCTCCAGCCGCACCCAGAGGGCGGCTGGTATCGCCAAACCTATATTGACGACGCGCAACCACGCGCGAATGGAACGTGCATCTATTTCTTGCTTCGGGATGGCCAAGCCAGCCATTGGCACAAGGTCGATGCCGCTGAAATCTGGCATTATTACACGGGCGCTCCACTTGTTTTGTCGCTGTCAGAAACGGACCAAGGCCCCGCCACAGATTACATGCTCACACCTGATCTAAACCAAGGCATGCCCCAGCTCATTGTGCCGCCGCACCACTGGCAAGCCGCGCGCACCACAGGCGACTTTACCCTTGTTGGCTGCACCGTCTCGCCTGGCTTTAATTTCGAGGGCTTTACGCTGGCCGCGCCAGACTTTGACATCCCACGTTAACGCCAGCACTTCTCCTTTTCAAAATATCCCCGCCGGAGGCTGCGCCGCTCGCACTCAGGCCCGCGCGCGAATATAGTTCACCAAACCGCGGGTCGACCCATCTTTGCCATCCGCACTTTCACGCCCCTCTACGATTGGTTGCAAAGCTGTGGCAAGCTCTTTGCCCAACTCAACGCCCCATTGATCGTATGAATTGATGCCCAAAATCACACCCTCTACGAACACACGATGTTCATACAAAGCAATGATCTGGCCCAAAACTTCTGGCGTCAACTTCGGGTAAAGCAACGTCGTCGATGGGCGATTTCCGGGGAAAATACGGTGACGCGCTTGGCGTTCCAACTCCGCACCTTGCAACCCCTTTGCGGCCATCAATGCGCGCGCTTCCTCAAGCGAACGCCCTTTCATCAAGGCCTCAGATTGCGCAAGGCAGTTGGCGGCCAGCAAATCATGCTGATGCGTCAAATCAGGCTCATGCCCTTCGGCCGCCAGCAAGAATTCGCACGGCACAACGCGACTGCCTTGGTGGATCAATTGATAAAACGCATGCTGACCGTTCGTGCCGGGTTCGCCCCACACAACAGGTCCTGTGTGAACCGGCGTGTCAGAGCCATCCATGCGCACAGATTTGCCGTTACTTTCCATTTCAAGCTGCTGCAAATATGCAGGCAATCGCAACAAACGCTGATCATAGGGCAGAACAGCGCGCGTTGCATGATCGCAGACCTGATTGTGCCAAATCCCGACAAGCGCAAGCATAACAGGCAGGTTTTCAACAAGTTCAGCAGACCGGAAATGCAAATCCATTGATTGCGCACCGCGCAGGAATGCGCGGAACGCAGGGCCACCGACAGCAATCATAATGCCCAGACCAATCGGACCCCAAAGCGAATAGCGACCGCCAACCCAGTCTTCAAACCCGAATACGCGTGATGTGGGGATACCGAACGCACCCGTTTTTTCATCGGACGTGCTCAGCGCTGCAAACTGTGCAGCGGGGTCTTTTACATTCTCAGACATCCACGCCATCGCCGTGCGCGCGTTGGTCATCGTTTCAATCGTCGTAAACGTTTTCGAGGCCACAACAATAAGCGCCGTCGCCGCATCAAGTCCACGCAGCGTGTCCGCAATATGCGCACCGTCTACATTGGACACATAATGAACGCGCGGTCCGTCATGATAGGGCGCAAGCGCCAAAGTCGCCATTGCAGGACCAAGATCTGATCCACCGATACCGATGTTCACCACGTCTGTGATCTGTCCACCCTGCCCTTTAAACGCACCACTGCGCACAGCCTCGGCAAATGCTTCCATCCGATCCAGTGTCGCAAGAACGTCTGGCATGACATCGATACCGTCCACGAAGACCGCGTCACCATCAAGGTTGCGCAACGCCGTGTGTAAAACAGCGCGTCCTTCAGTTTCGTTGATCGTTTCACCTGCAAACATCGCATAGCGTTTCGTGCCAACACCAGCGTCACGGGCAAGCCCTAAAAGAGCGTCGCGCGCCGCGCCATCCATGGATGTCTTTGAGTAATCAAACAACATGTCCAAAACCGAGAGCGAGAAAACATCGGCGCGCTGCGCGTCTGCGTCGAACAGGTCCGTGATAAGCGCATCGGTCTTGAGCGATTTTACGTCAGTCCACATAATTCAAAGTCCTTTTCAGGGTGCCCAATGCACGTCAGCGCCAGTCAAAACTGCTTTGATCGGGGCCTCAATCGGGTCCAATCCTTGCGCTTTTTCAAACGCAGCCCGCTTTTCAGCACCGATGATGACGATGTGTTTTCGCAAAGCGCCATCCAGCACGCGCGCGCTGAGGGATACGCGGGTTTCTTGGGTATCCGTCGCAGCAATTGGCAATAAAATTGGGGCATCGGGCGCAAGACCCTCGGCCAATTTTTCAGCACGCGGAAACAGAGACGCCGTATGCATATCTGCGCCCATCCCCAGCAAAAGGACGGCAATTGGCAATTCAGGTGCAATCATTTCTTCAAGCGCATCTAAGACCTGCTCAGGTTGCTCCGCCTCTTTATATAACGGCAACAGACGCGCTGCGGCCGCGCGGTTCACCAACAGGCGTTCGCGGATCAGCAAGGTATTGGAGCGATCACTGTCGCTGGGTACCCAGCGTTCGTCGGTCAACATGACATCGACGCGGTCCCACGGCAAATCAGCCGCACACAGCACATCAAACAAGGGACCGGGTGTTGTTCCACCAGGCACCGCAAGGCACACACGTTCTTCATGCAAAAGCGCTGCGTTCAGATCACCCGCAATTTGATTTGCAAGGTCGATCATCATCATGTCGGAATCGGGATACTCAATGAAATTCATGTTTTTATCGGTCTCCAAATACGGCCATCGCGCGCGATCATCGCCATCGCATCTGTGGGCCCTTCGCTTAACGCATCATAGGGTTTTGGTACATCCGCGCGTGCTTGCCAGCCCTCAATGATTAGATCGGTCCATGCCCATGCGGCCTCGACTTCGTCGCCACGCATGAACAGGGTCTGGTTTCCACGGATCACATCCATAATTAATCGTTCATAGGCATCTGGCACGTCTGCTGCGTCTGGGCCAAGCGCTTCTGCAAAGCTCATATCAAGCGGCACATCCACAAGGCGCATTCCGCCCGGACCCGGTTCCTTGATGGTAACGTCAAGCGTCATGCCCTCATTGGGCTGCAAACGGATGCGCAACTCGTTGTTATGCTGCCCTGCTTTTGCGCCAAAGATCGAATGTGGGGCGTCTTTGAACACCACAGTAATATCAGAGGTACGCGCCTTAAGACGTTTGCCTGTGCGCAAGTAGAACGGTGTCCCCGCCCAACGCCAATTGCTAATCGCCATTTTCATAGCGATAAAGCTTTCTGTTTTGCTAGACGGGTCTTCTACATGCGTTCTGTAATCAGCCTCGTCATCGCCCGCGCTATACTGACCACGTACGATGTGATGCGGCTCGACTGGCTCAAGCGCGCGGATAACTTTCAGCTTTTCATCGCGCACCGCATCTGGGTCAAACTTTGCAGGGGGTTCCATCGCGATCAAACACAACAGCTGCATCAAGTGATTCTGCACCATATCGCGCATCGCGCCGGACTTGTCATAATAGCCCCCGCGCCCGCTAACACCGACAGTTTCAGCGACAGTAATTTGAATATGATCCACATACTGGCTGTTCCAAAGCGGTTCAAACAACATATTCCCAAATCGTACAGCCATCAGGTTTTGCACGGTTTCTTTGCCCAGATAATGATCGATCCGGTAGATCTGCGTTTCATCAAAATGCTTTGCCAACGAGGCATTCAGCGCTTTCGCGGTTTCCAGATCGCGACCGAACGGTTTTTCCACAACGATGCGACTGTCATCATCGGCCATATCAAAGCGTTGCAAACGTTCTGCAAGATCACCAAACAAGCCTGGGCCGACAGAGAAATAGAAGGCGTTCACCAGTTCTTTACGTACTTTCGTAGCAAGTTCAGCCCAGCCCGTGTCGCCACGCGCATCCACAGTCACATAATCAATCATCGCTAAGAACGCATCCAATGTGCCGTCTTCACAGGTGCGACCACCACCGAATTCTTGCACGGCTTCGGTCACAAGAGTACGGAATTCGCCCGCATCGTGATCACCGCGCGCAGCGCCGATGATCATACTCCCGTCTGGAATTTGCCCAGCACAGTACCGACGAAATAAACCCGGTAAGATCTTACGACGTGCCAAATCGCCCGTACCGCCAAAGATAACAAGGTCAAAAGGTTCAACAGGAATCACGCGTGAAACCATGGGAATGCTCCAATATTTACAGGCGCTGTTAGCGCTAACTTACTTTTCACGTCTCACTAACGTGACTTTCAGAGAATGTCTAACACCCGATTAATACATCACAATGGTGTCAGCGACACTAAGGGTCCTTTTCTGTGCGACAAACGCGCGCTACACCGATTTTTATCGCGCGACGAAGGATGGCTCATGAAAGATCTAGAAAACCTTAACCAACCCTCAGAAAAGTTTTCTGACCCATTCACCACCGCAAAGGGTGAAACGCGTGCAAGTGTGGCACTAAGTGATCCGCAAACTCTTTGGTTCAACACAGGAACTCTGTGCAATATTGAATGCGAGAATTGCTATATATTAAGTTCGCCCAAGAATGACGCGCTGGTCTATATTACCGCCGACGAAGTGCGTGATTATCTGGACCAGCTTGAGACCCGTAAATGGGGCGTGCGCGAGATTGCGTTCACGGGCGGTGAGCCGTTCATGAACCCTGAAATGATCGACATCACACGGGCGTCTTTAGAACGTGGCTATGACGTTTTGATCCTAACAAACGCGATGCGACCAATGATGCGCAAATCCATGCGCGCAGGTTTGTTAGAGCTGAACGCAGCCTATCCCGACAAATTGACGTTGCGCATTTCTGTAGATCATTGGTCTGAAGAGAACCACGACACCGAACGCGGCAAAGGGACGTTTGCAAAGACGATCGAGGGCATGGCATGGCTGCAAGAGAACGGTTTTGCGATGGCCGTCGCGGGCCGTACGGTTTGGGGCGAAAGCGATGCCGCATCGCGCGCAGGTTACGCCGCATTGTTTGCGCAGCATGGTTTTGACATTGATGCGATGAATGCGGGCCAAACGGTGCTGTTTCCAGAGATGGATGAAACCGTCGATGTGCCTGAAATTACCACCGATTGCTGGGGTATTTTGGATAAATCCCCTGATGCCATGATGTGTGCGTCGTCACGCATGGTTGTGAAGCGCAAAGGTGCGGAAAAGCCTGCGGTTATAGCCTGTACGTTGCTTCCTTATTCGGATGAGTTTGAATTAGGGAATAGCTTGGAAGACGCGGAAAAGTCGGTCCAGCTGAACCACCCACATTGCGCGAAGTTCTGTGTACTAGGCGGCGCAAGTTGCTCGGCCTGACAGTGATATAAGCAATGAAACCGCATCAAGATGTTTTGAAAAACATTGTGCCAGATGTTCGCGCTACGTTGCAAACTCGGTCAAATTTTGCAGGACTTAAACACGCCACGTCCTATTTTGGCGCGCTGATCTTAACGTCGACTTGGATTTTTTTTGGT
>NZ_JABBAM010000035.1:66216-99172 GCF_018607965.1 Planktotalea sp. | reverse complement strand
ACTTGGATAAACAAGATTGCGGGACATTTCGCCGGTTTAGTGTTGATCCAGCCCTTCAACGCGTTTCGGTACTTTCATCTGGCGCATCATCGCTACACCAATGATCCAGAACGCGATCCTGAATTGTTAAGTGGTGCAAAACCAGAAACTTGGCTTGAGTTGGCTTGGTACGTCAGCGGTGTTCCATATTGGATCGGTGGCGTTGCCCTGACGGTTCAGAATGCGATAGCCCCGCGTGCGCAGACCTTTTTGCCAGAACGCGCGACACCTCGATTACAGCGCGAAGCGCGATGGATGCTCTTATTCTATATCTGCGTTCTGGTTAGTTTCATTTGGAGCAACATCATGCTCTGGCTTTGGATCGTCCCAGTCCTGATTGGCGCAACATTTTTGCGGCTCTATCTGCTCGCCGAACATGGCCGTTGCCCCTATGTCGCCAACATGCTCGAAAATACGCGCACGACATACACCAACCGCGTTATGCGCTGGCTTGCGTGGAATATGCCCTACCATATTGAACACCACTCAGCACCCAATGTACCGTTTCATATGCTCCCTGAACTGCACACACATGCAAAACGAACTGAGATCGACATCAGAAAGTTATGTAGCCTTTACAAAAGAATACACCGCTATCCTTAGGTCGGGTTGCTGAGGATTCCACCACCAACAAACGCACCAACCCCTGTTGTTGTCGGTCCACTTGTCGGTAATCCGCGCGCAACACGAACCGCAAGATAGGCGAAGGCTTGCGCCTCTAACATATCACCGTCCAGACCTACCGTTTCGACAGGTTCAACGCTGCAATCCAGCGCTTCGCGCAGCATGTGCATCATCACAGGGTTATGGCGCCCTCCGCCGCACACCAACATGCGTTTCGGCAAGCTTGGGCAATGCTGCATCCCCTGCATGACCGCCGCCGCGCTCATCGCGGTCATTGTCGCAGCGGCGTCCGCATCAGAAAGTTCACGTACAAGATCAAGCATCACAGAAAAATCATCGCGGTCCAGTGATTTCGGCGGCATACGCGCGAAATAAGTTTCAGCCAAGAACAGCTCTAGCGCGCCTGTCTCTACGGTTCCTTCACGTGCCAAAGTACCGTCTTTGTCATAACTTTGCCCAAGACGCTGTTGCATCAAATCGTTGATTGGTGCGTTCGCTGGCCCCGTATCAAAGGCAAGCAATGCGCCGTCGTCTTCGGGTTTGGATTTGCTTGGATCAACCCAAGTGATATTGCCCACGCCGCCTAAATTCAGAAATGCGACAGGATCGCTGGCTTTTATCCACTTGGCACAGGCAAAATGAAAAAATGGTGCAAGCGGCGCACCTTCGCCCCCCATTTGCACGTCATTGGAACGAAAATCCCACACGACTGGCGCACCAACGTCTTGTGCCAGCGCGTCACCATCCCCAAGTTGGTGCGTTCCGCGACCACGTGGTTCATGCGCCAAGGTCTGTCCGTGAAATCCAATCAATTCAGGCGAAAACCCTTGCAAAGCTTCAAGATGGGCGCGTTGAACAACCTCTAGCGCATCCTCTAAGCCATCTCCGGGCCAACGCCCTAGAACGCCGCGCAAGACGGATCGTTCCTCATCAGAATAACTGCGATAGGTGCTTTCACCAAACGCTTCGATCCGCAGCCCATCGGTCACAAGTTCGGCCGCATCGACCCCGTCCAAAGACGTGCCTGACATCAAGCCAACCGCTTTCACCAATCCAGTTTTGGACGACTTGGGGCCCTTCATAGGCTTTTCCTTTGCGCATCTGCCCTGTAAAGCTTTGACAACAGCTATACGTGGACGCAAGTTATGACCTACCATCCCAAATCCGATTTCATCGCCGTAATGATCGAACGTGGCTTTTTGGCCGATTGCACCGATTATCAAGGCCTCGACGAGGCTTCCCTGAAAGGCGGTTTGCCTGGCTATATCGGTTTTGATGCGACGGCAAAGTCCTTGCATGTTGGCTCACTGATCCAGATTATGATGTTGCGCTGGCTGCAAAAGACAGGTGGTAAGCCGATTACCCTGATGGGTGGCGGCACAACCAAGGTCGGTGATCCGTCGTTTCGTGCTGATGAACGCCCCCTACTGATCCCAGCGCAAATCGACGATAACATCGCGGGCATTAAAAAGGTGTTTAGCGCCTACCTTGATTATGGTGACGGTCCTACGGACGCTTTGATGATCAACAACGCCGAATGGCTGGACGGTCTGAACTACCTCGATTTCCTGCGCGACATTGGCAAACATTTCTCGGTGAACCGTATGCTCGCATTTGAAAGCGTAAAGTCGCGCCTAGATCGCGAACAATCGCTGAGCTTTCTTGAATTCAACTACATGATCTTGCAGGCCTACGACTTTCTCGAACTCAACCGTCGTTATGGCTGCGTGTTGCAGATGGGCGGCTCGGATCAATGGGGCAATATCGTAAACGGAATTGATTTGACGCGCCGCGTTTTGGACAATCAGATTTTCGGCCTAACATCGCCTTTGCTAACCACGTCTGATGGCAAGAAAATGGGCAAAAGCGCGGATGGTGCGGTTTGGTTGAACCCTGATATGCGCAGCCCTTATGAGTTTTGGCAGTTCTGGCGTAATACGACAGACGCGGATGTTGGCCGTTTCCTCAAGCTCTACACAGAAATGCCAGTGGATGAATGCGACCGCCTCGGAGCGCTGGCTGGGTCTGAGATTAACGAAGCTAAAGTCATTCTTGCCAATGAGATCACGGGACTGCTGCACGGAGCCGATGCGGCAACAACCGCCGAAGCCACCGCACGCGAGGTCTTTGAAAAAGGTGGCGTTGGGGATGATCTCCCGACACTGGGATTAACGCGCGATGAACTTGGAGATGGCCTGTCCATCGTGCAAGCCATCGTACGCGCGGGACTGGCCAAGTCTGGCAAAGACGCGAAGCGCCTGATTTCCGAGAACGGCGCGCGCATCGATGATCAACCGCTCAGCGATGCAGGCTTGATGCTTGACGCAGCGGCACTTTCATCCCCGATCAAACTCAGCGCTGGCAAAAAACGCCACGCGCTTATCGTGTTGAAAGGATAACTCATGCTCCGCTTCACAGCCGCCCTTTTACTGACAACCAGCCCGCTTGTGGCGCAAGAATTCTACGGTACCGCGACGCTTTCTCTTGGGCAAAGCCAAACCGCCGGCGCACCCGTCGCCCTCCAAGGCGCGAATGGTACGCTGATGACAGGACGCACCGACCTTAGCTTTGGCCGTCTTTCTGATACTGGTCTCTACCTTCAGGCGGACCTAGGCCTGAGCGCCACAAATAACAACAACGCCGCGCCAAATACGGCCAACACATCAACCAACGTCACTCTGCGTGCAGGCCGCCAAACAGAGCGCTTTAACTACGGGGCCTTTGTGGGCGCGCTGCAATCCGATCACGACAATGATGCAACCGATGATGCGTTGCGCATGCTCGCAGGTGTTGAGGGCGCGTTATCCCTAAATGATCGTTGGGATTTCAACGCACACCTCGGCTATCTTGCGGGCGACAGCGGTTCCGATAGCAGCGCAACTGTCACCAATGGTATTTTCACAGGCGTCGGCATTCAATACGCCGCCACGGATCGCCTAAGTCTTGGAACCTCAATCGGCTACCTGAACGCCAAAATGGACGCGCCCCTAAATGTTGTAGAACTGTGGACGCTGAAGCTTCGCGCAGACTACGACATCGCAGCACTACCTAGCATGTCGCTTTTTGCCGCCGCACAATACGGCGAAAGCCACCAGAAAGAAGTAATCGGCGCTGATGATATCACTGACACCACCACGTTAATGGTCGGCCTCACATACCGCTTTGGCAAGA
Organism: Planktotalea sp.; assembly: GCF_018607965.1. Lineage (GTDB taxonomy): Bacteria > Pseudomonadota > Alphaproteobacteria > Rhodobacterales > Rhodobacteraceae > Planktotalea. The sequence continues at coordinate 95,338 of NZ_JABBAM010000035.1, read as the reverse complement.
AGGCCCCAAAAACCACAAACCTTACTTACCTCTCACCCTATCTTTCAAACACCGGCAGCATCCTAGAATAACGCAAGAGCTTCCCCTTTCCAAAAATATCCCGGGGACGCGCAAAGCGCGGGGGCAGCGCCCCTCTTTATTGGCCTAACATCCAATCCCCGTCAGGCCAAAACGCGTGGAACGCAAAGGCAAACATCACGTCATGGGGCAAATCATTCCCCTTCGCGTCGCGCACACGCACAGATCCAACATCGCGCCCTTTGGCGATCTGGGACGCGTCCAGCGCAGACGCCTGCCCCGCAGCCCAGCTCGACGACACACCAGCCTCCGTCACACCGCCCAAATCTGCCAAACGCGTCAAAGGCCACGCCATATCCCCGACACGCACAACACGTTCTAGCGCTGGAGTGCAGTGGGGTGGATTTTCACCATTGTATAGAAACGGCTTGGTCGAACTGTCATAACTGACATAAGGATTGCGCCCATATTGGCGGGAAAAATCAGGTTCATCCATCACCAAACCCTCAGGATGGCGCGTGCGAAATTCATCCCAGCTTTCCATCCAGCTTGGCAGTTGCACCAATTCGGTTCCAAGCAGGTCACCCACAATCGCCTCGCCAATGGCTTGCTGCCACCAGCTTTCGGTTTCGCGATCGTACATCACCATATCCGAATTGCGCAGCTTACCCGACACACCAAACGTCAATGTGCCTTGCGCGACCCGACGATCAAAAGTGATCCCTGAATTGCACAAAGGACAAAAAGTCACCGCAACAGGCACGCCGCCAACCGTGTCATTGGCAATCTCGTACCACGTCAAATAGCGCACTGGATACGCGCGCACGTCGCCGTTGATTTCCACGGTGATCACAGGTTCCGGACCCTTGATGCGTGTCTCGCTAGAGGCTTTGCGAAACTAAGGATCCGTCAGCGCAGGAATACCATCCTTGGGCGGCCCCCCAGACATGATCTCGACCCGATTGGTGATCGTGGTCTTTTCAAAATCTGTTTTCGGCCACTCGAATTTCCAAAAAGATGGATCAGCAGAGGCCGACGTGACCGCAAGCGACAGGCCCAAGGCCAGGAATATACGTTTGAACAAAAAAACACCCTCCAGACAGTTGCCGGGAGGGTGCTTAAAAAATTCGCGTCTGCATAGCCCTTGCGCACGTAGATGTGTCAGCGATTTACTCGGTGACTGTGACCATTTTCATCATATCAGGCGTTCCGACAACAGACCCGTTGCCGCCTGTGCCCAACTTGATCGCGTCAACAACGTCCATGCCAGCGGTAACACGGCCAACAACCGTGTACTGACCGTTCAGGAAATCGCCATCGTCAAACATGATAAAAAACTGGCTGTTTGCTGAATTCGGGCTTTGCGAACGTGCCATACCAACGATACCGCGAGCGAAAGGCTCGTCAGAAAATTCGGCTTTTAGATCGGGCTTGGACGATCCTCCCATGCCCGCACGGCTGGTATTGCCGCTGGATTGACCGAATTCGACATCCCCCGTTTGCGCCATGAAGCCATCAATCACGCGGTGAAATACCACGCCATTGTATGCGCCTTCATTTGCGAGGGCCGTGATTTGTGCAACGTGGTTCGGGGCCAAGTCTTCGAGCAAATCAATGGTGATCGTGCCATTGGCACCCTCACCAGAGATCTCAACTTGAAGACCTGTGGCCAGCGCAGGGCTGGCCAACAGAGAAAAGGCAACCGCCAGCTTACGCATCTGCGGCAACCTTCATGGAAACCATGCGATCTGGATCGACTGGTGGCTCGCCACGTGTGATGCCGTCGACCAATTCCATGCCAGATGTGACACGTCCGTAAACTGTGTACTGACGGTTCAGGAAATGGTTGTCAGAGAAATTAATGAAGAACTGGCTGTTCGCGCTGTCAGGGTTCTGCGAGCGTGCAGCGCCAATTGTGCCGCGATCATGTGGGATGCCGGAAAATTCTGCTTTGACGTCGCCCAGATCGGATCCGCCTGTGCCAGCCGCGCGGATGTTGAAATCCTTTTCCATGTTGCCGTTCTCAACATCACCCGTTTGGGCCATGAAACCATCGATAACACGGTGGAAGCAAACGTTGTCATACGCACCGGAGCGCGCCAGTGTTTTCATGCGCTCACAGTGCAAAGGCGCGATGTCGGGCAGAAGCTCGATTGTGACTGTACCGTCTTTGAGTTCAATAAGGATTGTGTTTTCTAGATCTTTAGTATCGGCCATTGGGCGCTCCTTTGGTATTCGTTGCGGCTTTATCTAAGGCCCAAAGCGGTGATTGCCAAGGCGGGCATTGACGATAGGGGCGCGGCTTGGCAAAGACAGGGCAAATACTGACTCTAAATCAACGCGAATAAGGAATAATCCCATGAGCTGGACGACACTTGATCAGATGGAACTGAACGGAAAACGTGTCCTGACCCGCGTGGATATCAATGTTCCCATGGAAAATGGTATCGTCACAGACATGACACGGATCGAACGCATCGTTCCAACGATCAAAGACATTCTAGCTGCGGGTGGCATGCCGATCTTGTTGGCGCACTTTGGTCGCCCTAAAGGCGAACGCGTTCCAAAGCTGAGCTTGCAACAGTTGGTTCCAGCTTTGGAAACCGCGTTTGGCTGCGATGTGATGTTCTCAGTTGATTGCATCGGCGCGGGTGCAGAAGCGGCGTCTGCTGCCCTGCAAACCGGCCAAGTCCTTCTGCTGGAAAACACACGCTATCATACAGCGGAATCTAAGAACGATCCTGATTTCGCGGCGTCCATCGCCAAGCTGGGCGATATGTATTGCAACGATGCTTTCTCTGCGGCGCACCGCGCGCACGCAAGCACCGAAGCCTTAGCACGCCTGTTGCCCGCCTGTGCAGGTCGCTTGATGCAGGCCGAACTGAGCGCGCTTGAGGCAGCTTTGGGTGAACCCAAGCGCCCTGTTGTGGCGGTTGTGGGCGGCGCGAAGGTATCGTCGAAACTGGAACTGCTCGGGAACTTGGTTGAGAAAGTCGACTTCCTCGTGATTGGTGGCGGCATGGCCAACACCTTCCTTGCAGCGCAAGGCATTGATGTAGGCAAATCACTGGCCGAACATGACATGACGGATACAGCACTTGAGATCATTGCCAAAGCCAAGACCGCAGGTTGCGAAATCGTTCTGCCCCTCGACATCGTTGTTGCGCGTGAATTCAAAGCGGGCGCGGCCAGCGAAACCCTTGCAGCAAACGCCTGCCCAGCCGACGCAATGATTTTGGATGCCGGTCCTGCAACCGTTGCGCGGATCGCAGACATTCTGGACGGCGCAAAAACGCTGATCTGGAACGGACCTCTTGGTACGTTCGAAATTGAACCCTTTCATATTGCGACAAATGCAGCTGCCGCCTACGCGGCGGACCTCTCTGCTAAAGGCGTACTGATTTCCGTGGCAGGCGGAGGTGACACCGTCGCGGCCCTGAACCAAGCGGGTGCTGCGGACAAATTCACCTACATCTCCACTGCAGGCGGCGCCTTCTTGGAGTGGATGGAGGGCAAAACATTGCCCGGTGTTGCGGCCCTCAGCTCCTAGTCAGACGACCCGATCCACAAGGATCGGGTATCCCAGCCCTTGATCGAATTCTCAAACGCGGTACCATGATGCGGATATTTAACAGCAACGGGATCATATTATGTCCATTTTTAAACGCCTTTTTCAAACCACCGCTCTCTCTTGTGCGCTTGCGCTGCCCTTGCACGCGGAAGACCAACCTGTAGAAACGCCCGTTACATTTTGGGACAGCGTTTCACTAGAAAACATTCTGACCTTGGTCGTGCAAAGTTTTATGCCCACCCTGCGCGTGCTTGCCGATGTGCGTTACGACCAGATCGACATTGACCCTGTGCGCAACCGCATGGCGCTTGTCGGCGTCGATGTGCGTCCTTTTCTGCCCTACGGCGAAATTGATGCCTGCGCGGTCATAGCCGACGCTTTGGTCATCAGTGGCCAACCGGTTGATCGCAAACAGGGCTATGCCTTGAACCTGTCTTTGGAAGGCGTTGATTTTGATTTTGACTGCCTGCCCGCAGAAACACGTCCTGTCGTTGGTATGCTAGGCGTGGAAAACATCCGCTTGGATCGCGCGAACGTAAATATTAACTACGATTTCGCATCAGGTGGCGCGATGGTGCATTTCGGTGCGGACGTAGACGAACTGGTTGCGTTGTCAGGGTCCGCTGATCTGGATTATATCAGCTACCGTATGGACTTAGATAGTGAAGAGCTCATGCCAGCGGCCCATGTGAACCACATTCAAATCACGCTTGAAGATCGTGGATTTTACGCCGCGGGATCGCGTATGGCACCTCCCGGCATGTTGGATCCAGCCGCGCTTGAACAGATCATCCCAAACGCACTGCAAGGCGTTTTTGGTGAAATGAACGGGGCTGGATCGAATGATCTTAGCACAGAGCAAGAGGCGTTCATCAATCAAGCGGTTCTCGCTGCCAAATCCTTTGTCGCAGACCCGAGCCAAATCGTCGTCGAAACCCGCGCACCTAATACACCTGTGCGCATTGGTGAAGATGACTTTGGCGATCCAAAAGCGATGTTCACAAAATTGACGCCCGCCATCGGCACCGCACCTAGTGCCGTCTTCAACGGCATTTCTACATCAGACCTACAGCAAGCCATCGACGGGGTATTGCCCAAGGAACGCAGCCTTGACGTAGGGCGCGCACTTCTGACGGGTATCGGCGCACCGCGCAATGCAACGCTCGGCTTGCGCTTGTTAGATCCACTCGCAATCGAAGGCATTCCAGACGCGACGTTCTTGATGGCCAAAGAATTGCAAACAAATGATCCAAGCAACGCCTATCGTCTTGCGCTGCATGCAACGTCAAATGGTCAATCGGGTAGCTTAAGTCTGCTTAACGACTTGGAAAGTGACATCCCACTGTCCGAAGTGATCGAGCTGCAAGATATCATGCTAGGTGGCGGCGGGCCTGTTGCATCTGACTTTGCCTCTATCGGTGATATCCGCCGCGCGGCACTTGGCCACCTGCTGGGCACGACGCGCATTCGATCTTACCGTGCGGCCTATTACTGGTCTTCAGTCGGGGCAGCGGCTGGCGATGTTGGGGCGGCCACAATCCGCGATGAGATTGACACAATCATGCGCTTGCGTGGCAGTGATACGGTCTGGGCAGAGATCAAAACCAGCCTGGAAAACGGAGTTTTACGTGATTGGGTGGGTCGAAACCTGCAATCAGAGTTGCAAAAGTAACGTTATGAAAAAAGTCTCCCGCATGTTAGCGCGACCATGATTGCGTGCGGGAGAACCCTACCCTAGACCCCTGTGAAATCAGATTTCGCTAAATTTGCTAAAGGGGTGATCCAATGACTAATCCAAACATGGCCGAAAAAATTCGCGCGGGCCAAGGCTTTATCGCAGCGCTGGATCAATCAGGTGGATCAACGCCTAAAGCGCTAAAACTTTACGGCGTCGAGGCAGACGCATATTCCTCAGATGCTGAAATGTACGACATGATCCACGCCATGCGCGCCCGCATCGTGTCCTCGCCGTCCTTTACAGGCGAGCGGGTTATAGGCGCGATCTTGTTCGAAATGACCATGGATCGCGAGATTGATGGCAAGCCATCAGCCAAGGCACTTTGGGATGACAATGGCGTTGTGCCTTTCTTAAAGATCGACAAAGGTCTTGAGGATGAAGAGCACGGTGTTCAACTGCTCAAACCCATCCCCGGCCTTGATGCTTTGCTCGCACGCGCAGTTCAGAACGGTATCTTTGGCACCAAAGAACGCTCTGTCATCAACGCCGCCAACCAGCGCGGCATCCGCGCAGTTGTTCAGCAGCAATTCCAATTGGGCAACCAAGTGCTTGCCGCTGGTTTAGTGCCGATCATCGAACCCGAAGTGACGATCACGATTGCTGACAAGGCCGAAGCCGAACAAATGTTGTTAGAAGAGATCACCAGCGCGCTCGACACAGTTCCAGCGGGTCAGCAAATTATCCTGAAACTGTCGCTGCCCGAAATCGCGAACCAGTATAAATCCCTATGCGTAGATGCACGCGTTATGAAGGTCGTCGCGCTGTCTGGTGGTTATGCACGTGACGAGGCTAATGCGCGTTTGTCCAAGAACACAGGAATGATTGGCAGCTTCAGCCGCGCTTTGACAGAAGGCCTGTCGCACAAGCAAACCCAGGCTGACTTTGACGCTGTTTTGGACGCTACAATCGGCGGCATCTTTGAGGCGTCTATCGCAGGTTAAACAGGCCTACTGATCGCGCAAGCCGTCCAGAACGGCGCGCGCGCCGCGCAGACCGGGGGCATCACCGCCCTGCCCCAAACGCTCCATCGTTAAAGACATCGCGTCATTTTGCTTGCTCGGGTCTTGGATCAACGCAAGCAAACCCTGTGCAATCTTGTCGGGCACGCAGTTTTCACCGATGAATTCTGGTACAGCGCGTGTGTCAGACACCAGATTGACCAAGGTCACTGTATCCACTTTCAGCATCCGCCCGATGACTTGGCGTGAGAGCCAATTCATATCGTAGGCGATCACCATAGGCGTCCCACCCGCAGCCAGTTCTAATGACACAGTGCCAGACGCTGCCAGCGCCACATCCGCCGCTTTGAACGCGGCACGTTTCAGTGCCTTGTCCTCAGAACTGATAACTAAAGGTGCACCCAGCCAGTCTTTGACGGCGTCGCGCACAAGCACTTCAACGGGGGCTGCTGCAGGAATGATCACGCGTAGATCAGGGCGTGCTTTCAGGACGGGTGCAAGGACCTCCCCAAAGATTGGCGCAAGCCGTCCAACTTCGCCCCTGCGCGATCCGAGAAGGATCAATGCGAGGGGGGCATCGCCGATCTCGTAGTCAGTGCGCAACGCCTGCGCCTCTTCCTCGGTGGCTTGCACATCAGATACTACAGGATGGCCGACGAAGTCGCAGCGCATGCCAGCGGCTTCCATGTAGGGTGGCTCGAACGGAAACAGCGCCAGCACTTGATCAATGTGGCGCGCCATCTTCGCCGCCCGCCCCGCACGCCATGCCCAGACTGTCGGAGCAACGTAGTGCACGCAACGGATATCGCTTTTGGCTTTCACCAGCTTGGCAACGCGCAATGAAAACTCAGGCAAGTCGATGGTGATCAGCACGTCAGGTTTAGAGCGGATGATCTGTTCTGCGGTTTCGGCAATGCGGCGCTTCAAATGGCGGTACTGTGACAGGATTTCAGAGATGCCCATGATGGAAATCTCTTCCATCGGGAAACGACTGATCAGCCCTGCCTCGATCATCCGCGCACCACCGATCCCGTCGAACTGAACCTCTGGTGCCAGTTCAACCAGTCCTTCCATCAAGGCCGCGCCAAGCTTGTCGCCTGATGGTTCGCCCGCAATGATGAACACACGCATGATCTAAATGTCCAACGCGATTAAGGAGATGCCTGCAGAATTGGCGGCCGTAACAACGTCGTCTTTGGACAAGACGATCACGCTGCCTGCCTCGATAACGATGCAAGATAGCCCTGCTGCACTAACCGCTTTCACAGTGTCAGGCCCAATTGTTGGCATGTCCACGCGCAGATCCTGATCCCGCTTTGGGGCTTTAATGAAAACACCACCAAGCTTGCGCAAATGTTTCGGGGATCGCGCAACAAAGTCGAGTAAAGCATCTGTACCTTGTAGTGTTTCGATCCCAAGGCACAGACCATTCTCAACAACAACGCCCTGACCGACATCAAGGGGGCTTAGCGCGTTTAGAATTTCAAACCCACGCTTGGCGTCCTTTTCATGGGTCCCACTTAAAACAGTCCCCACAAGCGTCCCTGCGTTCGCAGTCAGCGACGGGTCAATTTCATGTGCTCCACGCACTGTAAAACCTTGCTCCTCAAAGATCGCGATGACCAAACGCAGCAAAGCGTCATCCCCGCCTTGCATGGCCACAATCAAGCGCGGCGCGAGGGCTGTCATCACGTCATCAAATGCGTTTGGATTAAGCGGAGGGCGCGACATTGCACCCGCCATGACCACTTCGCGCACACCCTGCGCTTTGAGTGCGTCAAACAATGCGCCCATTTTTTCGAAACTATGCTCTTGGGTTTTGGGTCCCAAAGCATGTGGCACACCCGCAAAGCTGATCAGAATCGCATCTGTTCGCGCATCGCTTAAACGCTGCGGCAAAGCGCCAGATCCAGCTAAAATTGCGAGCCGTGACATCGTCTAGCCACCCGGTGTCAAGAAAGATCGATCCGTTGCACCCGTCACAAAATCAACGATTTGATGAACATAGGCACTGTCTGTGTCTTCGCCCATACGCTTTACGCGATCTTGGAAAGTGCCCTCGCCCTGCGCCATCATTTGAAACGCCGCACGCAGCGCCATGATATCGGCACGATCCACACCGCGACGTTTAAGCCCAACTAGATTTAACCCATCTAATTGACCGCGTGGCGCTTGAACCAGCCCGAACGGGATCACATCATTCGTCACCATCGTAACAGCACCGATAATCGCGCCTTTGCCAATTCGAACGAATTGATGAATGCCCGCAAGACCGCCAATGATCACATCATCTTCAATGATACAGTGGCCTGCAACCGCAGCACTATTCACAACAATCACATTGTTGGCAATGATCACATCATGGGCGACGTGACAGCCAGCCATCAACAGGCAATCGTCACCCATTTTGGTCAGGCTTCCACCACCCTCAGTGCCTGTGTTGATCGTCACGTGCTCGCGAATGCGGTTACGCGATCCGATCTCAAGACGTGTGATTTCGCCGCCAAATTTCTTATCCTGCGGAATTTCACCGATGACCGCGAAAGAAAACACAGTGTTGTCGTCGCCCATCACGGTTTGGCCTTTGATGACAACGTGAGTCATCAAAACACAACGCGCGCCCAAAGTGGCCTCTGCGCCAATATAACAAAATGCGCCGACAATGCAGCTTTCCCCAATGCATGCGCCCTCTTCAACAACGGCGCTGGCATGGATCTGGGCTGTGGGGTGAATGCTCATGCAGGCAGATCCATCATGGCCGTGAATTCAGCTTCTGCTGCCATTTCGCCGTCGACTTCTGCAACGCCAGAAAATTTCCAGACCTTGCCACCCTGCTTGCCGCGCAAAGTTGTCAAATGCATCTTTAGCACATCACCGGGGCCAACCTTGCGGCGGAATTTGCATTTGTCGATGGCCATAAAATAGACCTTCATCTCTTTGTCCGCCATGTCCAGTGCAGTGCCCACCATCACGGCCGCTGTTTGCGCCATCGCCTCGACAATTGTCACACCCGGCATAATAGGAAGACCTGGAAAATGACCTTGGAAATGTGGTTCGTTGAACGTGACGTTCTTGATACCCGTCGCTGTTGCCGTGCCATCTATGGCCTCAACTTTGTCCACCAACAAAAAGGGATAGCGATGCGGCAGGATGCGCTGGATCAGTTGAATGTCTGCGCTCAAAAGCTCGGTCATGGGGATCCCCTTAAGTCTATAAATTGGCGTGGCATTGGTCCTAACAACTGGACTTAAGCGGAGCAAGTCACTCTAGCAACATGCTATTGTTCTGGGACCGCTTCAGACGGCGGCAATAGGTCCTCTAGCGACATCCCTTCGCCAAGCCTCGCGTCAATCCGCGCAATCGCATCCTCTGTCACATCTGTTGCGTCCGCACTCACGAACACGGCCCTGCGATCAAGAATGACGCTTGCGCCTTTTTCGCTCATCATAGATTCCATTACAGGGGCGATTGCCACAAGAAAACGGCGTTCAGCGATATCAGAGGTTTGCGCCAAAACGCGCGCTTTTTCGTCTTGCTGTGAGCGCGCGCTGGTCACTTTGGTATCAAAAGTATCTGCAAGATTGCGAAACTCTTCCGCGCCTAAGGTATCGCGTAAAACTGTCAACTCGCCCTCTTCGCCCGCAAGTGCACGTTCAATACGACGGTTTTCCGCCGCTAGTTTTTGACCACGCTCTGCGATTTCCTTGGACAAGGTCTGGCCAAACAAAGTTTCCGAAAACAAGCGGTCCGGAACGATCGTAAGGACCGGAACGTCCGGAAGCGAGAACCCGCCTGACTGAGCAGACACCTGAGAAGATCCAAACAACACGTTTGCACATACAATCATCGCAAGCGGGATATGTCGCAAAAGCGAGGTCATGTTTAAAACTCAGTCGAAATCGACAAGTCGAACGTCTGTTCTTGGTCACCAGTCTGTTTAGATATTGCTCTCGAAAAATTGAACCGCAATGGGCCGATCGGTGTGGTCCAGAAAATCGATGCACCGATCACTTGGCGCGCCTTGAACCCTTCGTTGATCACATCAGCATTGCTTTGATCCAACGACCAGAGCGAGCCAATATCATAGAACACACCACCTGAAATCCCGTATTCCTCAGGCAGACCAAGTGGGAATTCTGCTTCAAAACGCGCGACAGCGAACATGTTGCCACCCAACGCATCATTTACCGCGCCATTCACTTCGCGCGGTCCAATGCCACTGGCTGCAAAGCCGCGCATAACGTTTGATCCCATGAAAAAACGCTCTGTAGACCGGCTCGCTCCGCTTAGATAGTTCAATGCGCCACCCTCAAGAGTTGCGCGCAAAGTCACTTCTTCACTGAAAACTTTGGTCTGGGCAATCGCTTTTGCAGTCGATCTGACGAATTGGTTTTTGCCACTGGTGCCACCGAAATCTTGGCCAAACTCTAGTAAAACACCCGCATTCGGGTTTAAACCTGTGCGACGCGTGTCATAGCTATAGGTATAGCCAAGCGAATTAGACCATTCTTTGCCACGCGCCACTTCAGAGGTGATCAATGCCCCTGCCGTTGTACCGACCTCTCCCATTTCAGCCAAATCAAGTGTGTATCGAAGCTGGACACGACCATTTTCAGAAACAGGAAATTCAAGTGAAGGACGAAAGCGCCCCAAATTTGTATCATAGACTGCATTTTGGTTGTCAGTTTCGACATAAGACAAAGCAAACCCGAAACGAAGATCGCGACCAAGAAACGCTGGTTCTGCAAAATTAAAAGAATACTCGCGATTTGCGACACCCGTGGTCACAGCTAGATTGAGCTGCTGGCCGCGTCCCAGGAAATTGGTTTCGCTGTATTTAATGACTGCACCCGGTCCAGTGGCGCTTGAGTATGTGCCACCAAAGGAAAGTGATCCGGTCGTCGTCTCTTCGACATCGACGTCAATGACCACTTGATCAGGTGACGACCCTTCACGCGCTTCGACCTCTGCCTGTCCAAAGAAACCAAGCGCACGAACACGTTCCGCACTTTCGCGAATTTCACGAGGATTAAAGGGATCCCCTTCAACAATTCGGAACTGTCTACGCACAACGCGATCAAGGGTACTTGCGTTGCCTTCAATGTCAATGCGTTCGACAAAGACACGCGGGCCACGCACCAGAGCGAATTCGACATCCAACGTTAGATCTCGATCATTGCGTGAAATACGAGGTTCGACACGTACAAAGTCGAGGCCTTTTTTGTTTGCCAAACGCTCAAGCCGCGCAATCGAATTTTCAACGAGAGAGGGTGAGTAAACCACACCAGACTTAATTTTCAGAGCAGCCAGAAATTCGGCTTCATCCGCATCTGCAATTTCAGAAACCGTCGTGATTGCACCGAATTTGAACTGCTGTCCTTCTTCGACATTAAACGTCACAAAGTATCCGTCGCGCTCACGGGCAAGCTCGGCGTTGACACCCGTCGTCCGGAAATCCACGTAACCGCGGCTAAGATAGAAATCGTTCAAAACCTGCTTATCGAATTCGATACGGTCCTCTGCGAACGTGTCGCGCTTTACCAACGCACGCAAAAGGCCCGCTTGCTTGGTTTCCAGAACGCGGCGCAACCGACCATCTGAATAGACTTGGTTCCCAACAAAACCAATGCGTTCAATCTCTGTAAGGCCACCTTCAAAAATTTCGAAAACAAGATCGACACGATTGTCAGACCGTTGGATAATACGTGGGCTAACTGTCGCAGTTAGACGGCCCTGCTGGGAATAGGCGGTCGCGATGTTGGCCGCATCACGTTCAGCAACAGTTGGATTGAACACACGACGTGCTTGGCTTTGGACGATAGACGCCAGATTTTCATCTTTAAGGCGCTTGTTACCCTCAAATTTTATACGGTTGATCGTCGGAAATTCAGTGACCTTAATCACCAAACGGCTCCCGCGAGGTTCAATATCGACGCTTTCGAACAATCCGCTCTCTTGAAGCCGTTGGAAGGCTGAATTCAGGTCTGATCCAGAGACGTTCGCGCCACGGGCGATTCCTGCATAAGACAGGATCGTCGATTGCTCGATTCTCTGATTGCCTTCGATTGCAACCGAATTGAACCTATATTGCTGTGCGTGCGCAGCAGTTGGTAGCGCTACGTAAGCCACTGATAACCCTAGGGCAATCGTCGCAACACTTGTTTTCAAAGAACTTGCTCGTGTAGCGCGTTTCGCGCGACGTTTTTCGCCGCTCGCATTATTATTGATCATGACACCGTTCCAGCAGAAACCCCAGTTGCAATCTGACTAGCTTGGTTGGGTCATGTTGTCAAAAGCGGATCGGCTATTTCTCGCAGGATCGCATGCCTAGAAGTATCTACAAAATGAAGGGGTTGGCAGAGGTAACGGACGCCACATAGACCGAAAGACCCAGGCACAGACCAAGCATCCCAAAGTATACGAAGCGGTCCCAGTTAAGCTCAATTAGGAAGCCAAGACTACGCGTGGTGGTCTGGATCAGTTGCATCGAGAAGCCTCTTTTTTGCGCAAAATGCGTGAGGGGTTCAGTTCGTAATCGAAACCCTAATAGGCAAATGGGGCTAAATCTGGGCATTGTTGAAAAAGAACAGGGTTAGCCCCCTTTTCCGCAGACCTTATGGGCAGAATAAATCATTGCTCAAAGCGAACACCATCAGCGATAGGATCATTGCCAAACCGGCCATCATAAAGACACGCAAAACGCGTTCGTTTGGTGGCTTGCCTGTTACCACCTCATAGGCAAAGAACACGAGGTGGCCACCATCCAGAACAGGGATCGGGAACAGGTTCAACAGGCCAACAGCCGTGGAAAGCACCGCAATGAACCAGATAAAGCTGCTCGCGCCCTGACTGGCCATTGCACCAGACGTTTGCGCAATTCCAATCGGGCCAGACAGATTGCACGAACTGATCGCACCCGTCACCATGTGATACATGCCCGACAGCGACCCTTCGATGATCCGCTTGGTTTGCAAGGTTGCAAGGCTAATAGATTTCCCCAGACCCGTTGGCTGCGTCGCAGGTTCAAAGAACAAGCCACCCGCAACACCAATGCGCCACTGTGTAATGAACGTATTGTCGGCTTGTGGTTCATCAACACGCTTGGCAGATAGCGTCACCTGACGCGTTTCGCCCGCATTCCATAGGTCCAATAGCAAGAGTGCTCCATTGCCGCCCTCAACCGCATCTTTTAGTTGCGAGAACGCATAGGATGGTTCGCCGTCAATAGCAGTGATGACGTCGCCAACCTTTAAACCCGCCGCTAGCGCCGCTGATTGCGGGGCGACTTGAGTGATCAATGCGGGATATGGATATGGACCTGTGACGTCTAGCTCTGTGTCACCACGACCCACAGTGTAGATCACGCTGGCGGTTTTGGTGATATCAGCTTCTAGGGCTGTGAACCCTTCCCCATCGTTAAAACTTGGAACTTGAATGCCATCAATTGCGCGCAACTCATCGCCAACTTGCAATTCTTGCACAGCTGGCATGTCGCGCAGCGCGCCAACTGTCAGCGTGTCCGTAACTTCGCCACGCGAAAAGATAACCGCAGAAAAAATGATGATCGACAGAGCAAAGTTAAAGACAGGACCCGCAGCAACCGTTGCAGCGCGCGCCCAAAGTGGAGCACCCGGCATCGTTGAGCGACGTTCTTCAGGCGTCATTTCACGTACGGCCTCCCCATCAGGCGCACTGGCAGCATTCGCATCGCCTTTGAACTTAACGTAGCCGCCAAATGGAAGGGCTGCGAACTGCCAAAGCGTGCCGCGTTTGTCGACACGACTGAACAGAACCGGACCAAACCCAAGCGAGAACACTTCTGCGTGAATGCCAGACCACCGTCCGACAATGTAATGACCGTATTCATGAATCGCGACAATGATCGACAGAGCCAACACAAACGCCAAAAGCGTCCAGATCACACTGCCAAATTGCGGCAAAAGTCCAAGAATATCCATATTTTCACGTCCTTTTGCTGCTCTCACGCCCTCTGATGTGGCGCTTTGCTACTGCTTGGCGATGATGTCGTCGGCAGTCTTACGTGCCAGATGGTCCATCTCTAGGACGCTATCAAGGGACATTTCGGCATTTGTGAGGCTGGATTGGGCAGAAAGACGGGTAAGGACCTCTTCGACCACCTCCGCCATTTGCATAAAGCCGATGTGTTCGGAAATAAAATGATCAAGCGCGCGTTCTTTGGCGGCATTGAAAACAGCGCCTGTATGACCCCCAGCAGCCATAACGTCGCGCGCGAGGCGCAAAGCAGGCCAGCGTTTTTCATCGGGATCACGAAATGTGAGTTGTGACAGCGCGGCAAGATCAAGCCGCTCAACTGGCAGGTTTCGACGTTCGGGCCAGTGCAATGCAAACCCGATCGCGTGGCGCATATCGGGCGGCCCCACATGCGCCATAAGCGCACCATCATTAAAGCCAACAAGCGCATGGATCATGGATTGTGGATGGACCAAAACTTCAATGATACTTGGATCAACCTCAAAAAACTCTCGCGTTTCAATGACTTCGAGCGCCTTGTTGAACATCGACGCACTATCAATCGTTATCCGTTGCCCCATGTCCCAATTAGGATGGGTTGCCGCCTGTGCAGGTGTCGCCGTCGCTAGTTTTTCCATCGGCCAATCGCGAAAAGCACCACCTGATGCGGTGATAATGATCCTCTCGACCGTGTTGATATCCTCGCCAATCAAGCCTTGGAACACTGCGGAATGCTCACTGTCGACAGGTAAGACACGTGCGCCATGTTTGTGCGCAGTCGCTTTGACCAGAGCCCCGGCACAAACCATGGATTCCTTGTTCGCCAACGCGAGTGCTGCGCCCTGCTCAAGCACTTTAAGTCCAGGTGCCAAACCAGCTGCACCAATGATTGCCGACATCACCCAATCCACGGTTCGCGCGGCGGCATCTTCAAGCGCGTTTGGCCCTGCCGCGGCTTCCACATCGCTGCCCGCTAAGGCCGCCCGTAAATCATCAAGTAGAGTTGGATCAGCCGTAACAGCAACCTGTGCACGCAGATCAACAGCATCTTTGGCAAGTTGGGCGATGTTGCGCGCCCCTGTCAACGCGACAACATCATACGCATCAGGTGCGCGTTTGATCAAATCAATCGTGTTTTGCCCAATCGACCCCGTGGCCCCAAGAATAGACACCTTGCGCATATTTATAATCTATCCAGCAACCGATGGAAAATTCACAAAGAACTCGATGATGATCAGCAAAAGCGACGCACCTAGCATTCCGTCAAAGCGATCCAAAAGACCGCCGTGCCCTGGAATAAGGCTGGAGCTGTCCTTAACACCAACGTGTCGTTTGATCGCACTTTCGGCAATATCGCCAAGCTGTGATGCAAGTGCGACCGCGACAGAGATATAAATCACATTGGGTCCAACATTGAAGAAGGATACAAACACCAGCCCGACAAGACCAGCACCGAACCAACCAGCAACGGTGCCCGACCATGTTTTCTTGGGGCTAACGCGTGGCCAGAACTTTGGACCGCCAAGAATACGCCCCGCAAAATAACCGGCGACATCTGTAACGATGACGACAACAAGCAGCCACGCCATCCAAACAATGCCATAGTCGTCGCGCAGCGCAATCAGGCTATAACCTGCAATCAGAATAAACGCGGTATAGCTCATGAAAATGCGCCGCCCCGTGAAAGGTCGCGCGCCAGAGCGCAGAATCGAGAAACCAACGCAACTGGGGGCAATCAACATCGGCAAAATCAGCGTGGCATAGGGCGCATAGCTTGCCGCGAATAAAGCGCCCCCACTCACAAAGGCCAGCCACATTGCCATTTGTGCATCCGCACTGCCCAGCATGCGAACCAATTCCCAAACCATCAATCCACAGGCCAGAGACACGAATAAGTGCACCCACAGGCCACCCACCCAAACGACAGCGATACCAATCACAAGCATTGCAAGTGCGCTCAGAAAGCGCGGAACCAAATCACCCCATTTGGACGCGACATCGCTCATACGTTTACAGCGCCAAAGCGTCGGTCACGCTTGCCGTATTTAGCTGTAAGCGTTCCAAATTCCTCTGCGGTAAAGTCAGGCCAAAGCGTGTCGATAAACTCATACTCTGCGTAGGCCGATTGCCACAAAAGAAAATTAGAAATGCGCGCTTCGCCACTCGTACGAATAACCAGGTCTGGATCTGGCAAAACGTATGTATCCAAGTACTTTGGCAGCGTTTCTTCATCCACTTTTTCAGGGTCAAGCTTGCCACTTGCGACGTCTTGCGCAAGCCGTTTGGTTGCGCGAGCCACTTCATCACGGCCACCATAATTCAAAGCAATCGTCAAATGTACCAAATCATTGCAGGACGTCATCTGTTCCAGATTGTCCATCAATTCAACAAGCTTTGGGTTAAGACGAACGCGATCGCCAATAAATCGAACGCGCACACCCTCATCGCGCAAAGCGCGTGCCTCTTTGGTGATGTAGCCCTGGAATAACTTCATCAGGCCCGAAACTTCGACCTGCGTACGCTTCCAGTTTTCCGTCGAAAACGCGAAAATCGTCAAATATTTAACACCATTCGGCGGGCACGCTCGCAAAATTTCACTGACCCGCCGCGCACCTGCATGATGCCCAAACAAGCGTGGTCGCCCTCGCATCTGCGCCCAACGCCCGTTGCCATCCATGATGACAGCAACATGTTGTAGGCCCGAAGCTGACGGCGTTTCAGCTGCCACCGCTTGAGAGAGTTTGCCGGCAGTTTTCACGCTCTTATACCTGCATAATCTCGGCTTGTTTGGTATCCAAAGCTGCATCCACAGCCTTGATCGCCTTATCTGTCAGGTCTTGAACTTCGGTTTCCCAAAACTTTTGATCATCCTCGGACATGCCGTCCGCTTTGGCCTTTTTGATTTGATCCATGCCATCACGGCGCACGTTGCGACAAGACACGCGTGCGTTTTCAGCATAGGTTGCAGCGACTTTGGTCAGCTCGCGGCGGCGTTCTTCGTTCAGTTCAGGGATTGGCAGCATGATGATCGTACCATTTAGCTGAGGATTGATCCCCAAACCACTCTCACGAATAGCTTTTTCAACTTTCTGAACAAGGCCTTTGTCCCAAACATTGACCGTCACCATCCGGGGCTCTGGAACGTTAACAGTTCCAACCTGATTGATAGGCGTCATGCTGCCATAGGCATCGACCATAACGGGATCTAGCATGGCACCAGACGCACGCCCTGTACGCAAGCTGCTGAACTCTGTCTTTAGGCTTGTCATCGCGCCATCCATGCGGCGCTGCAAGTCGTCGGTATCTAGAAGAAAATCGTCTGCCATTTTGCCCTCAATTCATCCCTGAATTTTCTTTTATGTCTAAGCCACTCATGGCCGAATGTATAGCGCGCCCTGATTAAGAGCACGCTGTATTTACCCCGAAACGACTAGCCTTGAACCCGTGTATACGTTCCACGCCCCGCAAGAATGCCTTTAAATCCACCAGGTTCATCCAATGAAAACACGATGATCGGCAGGTTGTTGTCGCGCGCCAAAGCAATCGCAGAGGCGTCCATTACGCCAAGGCGTTTTTGCAGCACCTCGTCAAATGTAACTGTATCATACCGCTTGGCATCATCATGTTTTGCGGGGTCTTTGTCGTAGACGCCATCGACCTTGGTGCCTTTAAATATCGCTTCGCAGGCCATTTCATTGGCACGCAGCGTCGCAGCAGTATCGGTGGTGAAATACGGATTGCCCGTGCCAGCCGCAAAAATGCAAACGCGCTTCTTTTCAAGGTGACGCACGGCGCGGCGACGAATGTAGGGTTCCGCGACCTCGTTCATTGTGATCGCTGAAATGACACGCGTGTGGATGCCAAGATCCTCTAGAGCGGATTGCATCGCAAGGGCGTTCATTACCGTGGCAAGCATGCCCATGTAATCGGCCGTCGTGCGCTCCATCCCTTGGGCAGATCCTTGAAGCCCGCGGAAAATGTTGCCACCACCGATGACCATGCAAATTTCGACGCCCATATCTTGAACTGTTTGAACTTCGCGTGCGATGCGCGCAACGGTTGGGGGATGTAGCCCGAACCCTTGATCTCCCATCAACGCCTCCCCTGAAATCTTAAGCATGACGCGTTTGAACGTCGTTTCGCCGTCAGGATTGGCATCGGTCATAGGGCACTCCGAAAGATTTGTAGTATCGCGCCTAAAATGCCTACAATCGACGCATTGTTCAATCACTCATCCTTGCTTATTGTGCAAAATGATCGACCACGCGGCGAATGACGAGACAAAGCATTGTTAAATATAGATATTTCTTCCATTTCGCCTGAGCAACCTGTTTTGATCGCGGGGCCAACAGCGTCTGGAAAGTCGGCTTTGGCGCTAGACATTGCGCAAGCGCAGGGCGGAGTGATCATCAACGCCGATGCCTCGCAAGTGTTTGAAGGGTGGCGTGTTTTAACCGCGCGCCCAAGTGCGAAGGAGGAATCGCGCGCACCACATCGCCTATATGGTCATGTACCGTTTGAAGCCTCGTATTCTGCTGGCGCTTGGCTACGTGATCTTGTGCCATTGTTGAACGACACTGGAAATCGCCCCATTATTGTCGGTGGAACCGGGCTATATTTCGCGGCTTTGACAGAGGGTATGGCCGAAATTCCGCCGACGACAGACCAGGTTCGTGCAGAAGCGAATGGGATGCGAACGAACGGCCTCTTAAGTGCGATGATCACTGATTTGGACGAGGCAACGGCGGCAAAGATCGACCTGAAAAACCCGATGCGCGTGCAAAGGGCTTGGGAAGTCCAACGCCAAACAGGGCGGGGCTTGGCGGAGTGGCATGATGCAACGCCGCCCCCATTGTTACCGTTAAGCAAGACCAAAGCCTTGGTGCTGGACGCCGACACAGATTGGCTAAACGAGCGGATCGCGCGCAGGTTCGGCCAGATGATCAGTGGCGGGGCCTTGGACGAAGCCCGGGACAATCTGGGCCGGTTCAACCCCGACCTACTGTCTTGCAAAGCGATTGGAGCCCCTGAAGTGACCGCCTACCTTAGAGGGGAAACAGGTTTGGACGAAGCAAAGGAATTGGCGACAATCGCGACACGTCAGTTCGCCAAGCGACAACGCACGTGGTTTCGTGCCCGCATGAAATCATGGACCCATATCTCACTACCATAGAACCAAAACTGTCACGAAATTGCACATTTTCCAAAGAAACCACTCAGCTTATTAGTTGATTTCTTTCCTTTTACCCACATTTTTGCTTATGTTGCAGTATGATTGAAAACCAGAGCTTTACCGCCGCCCCGCCCGCCGTTCTGACGATTGCACAACGTGCGCCCAACGCATCTTGGCGGCTTGGCTTGGCACATTCACGCGCTCAACACATGCTAATTTGGGTCACGCGTGGCTCTGCGCGCTGCGTTGTGAACGGGCATGGCTCTGCTATGAGCAGCCATAACGCGCTGTTCGTGCCGGCGGGTACACTGTTTTCATTTACATTTGAATCGTCGTGTTTTGGCCAAACGGTCGCCCTGCCCCCAAGTGAGCGCATTGATTGGCCAGACATGCCGATGCTCTTGCACGTGCGCGAACCCAAGGCACAATTGAAGTTGACGCATTATGTCGAAGAAATTCAAGCCGAGGCGTTAGATGCGGAACCTTTGGCCCGTGTTGCCGCACAAGCGCATGCCCAATTGATGATGATTTGGGCGCACCGGTACCATTTGCAAAGAGCGCCAGAGCGCACCACAGCCACACAACGTCTTTTACGCGCATTCTGTGCTTTAATCGTTCAATCCGAAACCAAACCCATCGGAAATGGAACGATGGCAGACTACGCTGGGCAGCTTGGTGTGACGCCCACGCATTTGACCCGTGTTTGTAAGTCAAGCTGCGGCGTAACGGCGGCCGACCTTTTGACACAACACACCCTACAACGTGCTCGTCGAATGTTAGAAGATGACGCGTTGAAAGCTGTCGATATCGCGATGCGCCTCGGCTTTTCTACGCCTGCCTATTTCACGCGGTTCATCAAAACCCATACAGCTCAAACGCCTTCTTCACTCAGGAACGCGGCGAAAGCGAATAGATAGACACTCTCGATTAAGTTTACGTAAGGTAAGGTTCTTTTCGAGGCTGCATTCAAAGCCAATGTCGCTTATCTACGCCCAACAGGTCGCATTCAGACTTCACTTTTTCGAAAGGTGAATTGACGTAGCGCAGTTTCTAGTGCCGAATGATGCGACTTGGGGAGAGCAACGAAAGCGGCAGTCACTGTCACTCACACACGGTGCCCCCCCCCCCAACAAAAAAGAAAAGTGTCACAGGGAGAAAATAATGACGCATGAGACAATTAACGGCAAGCCCGTCCACTCGGCTGCCAAAATGTACGCTGATGAATTTAAAGCAGGTCTTCTGGATCGCCGCGAATTCCTGACACGTGCTTCCGCCTTGGGCGTCGCAACAAGCGCGATCTACGCAATGGGCGGTCTCACTCAGCCCGTTCACGCTGCTGCACACGCCAAACAAGGCGGCACGATCCGCATGCAAATGGAAGTGCGCGCATTGAAAGACCCACGCACGTGGGATTGGACACAGATCGCTTTCGTCGGCAACGGCTGGCTTGAGTATCTGGTTGAATATGACTCAGATGGCTCGTTCAACGGCTGGCTCGCAGAGAGCTGGGAAGTCAATGCTGACGCCACACAATACACATTCAACATCCGCAAGGGCGTTAAGTGGAACAATGGCGACGAGCTGACAGCCGAGCACATTGCTTATAACTTCGACCGCTGGGCAGAAGGCGAAGCTGAGGGTAACTCCATGGCCGCGCGCGTTGACTCGATCGTTGACCCGGAGACGAAGAAGGCCATCGACGGCGCAATCGAAGTTGTGGACAGCCACACACTGCGTTTGAACCTGCGTCAGCCAGACATCACGTTGATTCCAGGCATCGCGGATTATCCTGCGGCGATCATGCACCCCGATGACAACCCAGAAGACCTTCTGGCCAATCAAATCGGTACAGGCGCTTACAAGAACGACAGCCACGAAGTTGGCGTTAAGTCCGTTCTCGTGCGCAACGAGGGCCACGACTGGTGGGGCTATGCAGAGGGCAAAGGCGCCTTCCTTGATCGTATCGAGTTCATTGACTACGGCACAGACCCATCTGCGTGGGTTGCGGCGGCTGAATCCGATGAGATCGACACGATCTATGAAAACGTTGGCGACTTCGTTTCCGTTTTTGATAGCATTGGTTGGAACAAAGCCGAATTGGCGACAGGTTCAACAATCGTTGTTCGTCCAAACCAAGCTGCAACAGATGCAGACGGCAAGGTCATTTTTGAAGACAAGCGCGTCCGTCAAGCGATTGCAATGTGTGTGGACAACGCGGTTCTTCTTGAGCTGGGTAACGCTGGCCAAGGTGTCCCTGCTGAAAACTGCCACGTTGGACCAGTTCACCCAGAGCACGACGCATCCGTAACCCGTATTCCGCATGATCCAGCAAAAGCCTACGCGCTTATGGAAGAAGCGGGCATGGCGGATTATGAGTTCGAACTCCACTCCATCGACGATGACTGGCGCAAGAACACAACGGACGCGGTTGCAGCGCAAATGCGTGATGCAGGCATGAAAGTGAAGCGTACGATCCTTCCTGGCTCCACATTCTGGAACGACTGGACGAAGTATGCCTTCTCTTCCACAAACTGGAACCACCGCCCACTGGGTACTCAGGTTCTTGGTCTTGCGTATAAGTCAGGCGTTGCTTGGAACGAGTTCGCTTGGTCCAACGCTGAATTTGACGCGCTTCTGGATGAAGCCAACTCTATTGCGGATGCTGCCAAGCGCCGTGAAGTGATGGGCAAAATTCAGGCCATCGTGATCGAAGAAGGCGTGACGATCCAGCCATACTGGCGTTCAATCTACCGCCACACGCGTCCAGGCTTTGTCGGAACTGACATCCACATCGCATATGCGTCCCAGCTCTATAAGTGGGCTGTAGAAGCGTAAGCTGACCTAACCAACAGGGCCGCGTCTGATTTTTCGGGCGCGGCCTTTCTTTTTAAGCGGGTCATTGTCGATGATCTGTACAAATGACGGGCCAACAATGGTCTGCATAGCCTTATCAACAGGGGCACTCATGGGACTGTTTATTCTTCGCCGTTTGGGGGTCATGATCCTCACGGCAATCTGCCTGACGTTCATCGTCTTCTTTCTGACCAACCTACACCCGAACCTTGAAAAGCTTGCTAAGACGCAAGGCGAAATGCGTATGAGCGACGAACAAGTCGATCGCTGGCTCGCAAATCGGGGCTACGATCAACCTTTGCCGATCAAATACGGTGAATGGCTTGGGGTTTGGCCGTCCAAGATTATCGAAGTCGACGATGGCCGTGCGTACGGACGTTGCCTTCAGACTGGCGTGTCTATCGCAGATACACCGCGGTTTTGTGGCGTTATCCAAGGCGACTGGGGATTTTCCACAGTCTTTAAGGACGAAGTATCCTCCATCGTTGCCACACGGCTGAGCCTGACGGGCAAATTGATGTTTTGGGTGATGATGTTGATGATCCCGTCTGCCCTGCTTATCGGTGTCCTTGCGGGCATGCGCGAAGGCAGCCGCACGGATCGATCCCTGTCTACAGTTTCAATCATTACGACGGCGACACCGGAATATGTGTCTGGCGTTATATTTATCGCACTGTTCGCCGCATCCGCGTCGCCACTTAATCAGTGGCTTGCGTCAATGGATTGGATCGAAGGACGCACCTTGTTCAAAGGCACCGCGACCTCGGCCATGGAGAATGCAAACTTCAACAACTTCTTCCTGCCGGTTCTGACGATCTCGCTTTATGGCATGGGGTATATCGCCCGTATGACCCGTGCCTCGATGGCCGAAGTCATGACGGCGCAATACATCCGCACAGCACGTCTAAAGGGTGTCAGCTTTCCCAAAATCGTTGTGAAGCACGCCCTGCGTAACGCGCTGATTGCACCTTTCACGGTGATCATGTTGCAGATCCCGTGGCTGCTGAATGGTGTCGTAATTGTAGAGACCCTGTTCAACTACAAAGGCTTTGGCTGGGTGTTGGTTCAGGCCGCAGGCAACAACGATATCGAATTGCTGCTTGGTGTTTCTGTTGTGTCGGTGATCGTTGTTTTGATCACTCAGCTGATCTCTGACATCGGCTACGTATATCTTAACCCACGTATCAGCGTCAGCTAAGGACATTTGGAAATGGAACCACTTTCTTGGGGCGGAATTTTCGCCGGTATGTTCGTCCAGCTGATCCCTGTTTGGATTGCGCTGATCGTCACTTTCACAGTCTCGATTTACTATAAACGTAAACTCGGACTTTACGGTAAGCTGTTTGACAGCACCATCGGCATGATCGGCTTTGCGTTGGTCATGTTCTGGGTCTTTGTCGCGGCCTTGGGATCGATGGACATGATCCTGACACATGATCCTTTAGGTCAAGTGTCAGGGATGAAGAACAAACTGCCAGGCACGCCACTGCGCGGCGCACAAGATGGGGATTACGCCCATTATCTGCTTGGCGGTGACAACCTTGCGCGCGACATCTTTAGTCGTGTCATGTCAGGGGCCACGATTGTTATCCTGATCGCGCCTTTGGCGACGCTCTTTGCATATATGGTTGGGATTACACTTGGCCTGCCCGCAGGTTACTTTGGCGGCAAGTTTGATACGTTGTTGTCATTCGTTGCAAACCTTGTGCTCGCCTTCCCAGTGATCTTGTTGTTCTACTTGCTGGTCACACCTGAGATCGTGAACACGGGTCTGCCGCAGTATATGGCAATCGTGTTGTTCTTCTTCCCGCTTATCTTCTTCTCGGTTCTGATCAACACACGACTGAAACAACAGCCACAAAAGAACGTCATTTGGCTATGTGCAGTCCTGATCCCACTGGCGGTTATGTATGTGGTTACGATCAACGCACCGAGCACAAAGATCGATATTCTTGGTTCTTTGGATTTCTTCAATCCAGCGGCTGGTATCTTGGTTGTGTTTGTGTCGGTTGTTTTCGTCAACTCACCCACAGTGTTCAGAATTGTGCGGGGTCTCACGCTAGACATCAAACAGCGTGATTATGTGGCAGCGGCGCAAACACGTGGTGAAGGTCCTTGGTACATCATGCTTTGGGAAATCCTGCCAAACGCACGTGGCCCACTGATCGTCGATTTCTGCCTACGCATTGGTTATACGACCATTCTGCTTGGAACACTTGGTTTCTTTGGCCTTGGTCTGCCACCCGAAAGCCCTGACTGGGGCAGCACGATCAACGACGGCCGTAAGCTTTTGTCGATCTATCTGCACCCTGCTTTGCCGCCTGCTTTTGCATTGCTGTCGTTGGTCTTGGGATTGAACCTACTGGCGGACGGGCTTCGCGAAGAAAGTTTGCGCGATTGATTTCATAGGGTGGACGGGGGGCCAGCCCCCTCGACCCCCGAGATATTTATGGAGAGAGGAAACCTAAAAAGGGTTTTCGCTTTCTGCTCCAAAGGGAGAAGTGACATGGCAAAACTGGATTATGACGGGCCAATCCTAGAGATTGATAAGCTCTCGATTTCCTTCTTTACGCGGTTGCGCGAAATTCCAGCGGTGATGGATTTTTCGGTAACGGTTCAGCCCGGTGAAGCGGTCGGATTGGTTGGTGAATCTGGCTGTGGTAAATCTACCGTGGCTCTGGGGGTGATGCAAGACCTTGGCAAGAATGGTCGCGTTGTCGGCGGTTCGATCAAGTTCAAAGGGCGTGACCTGTCAGAAATGAGCCCTGAAGAATTACGCGACGTGCGCGGCAATGAGATCGCGATGATCTATCAAGAGCCGATGGCGTCCTTGAACCCCGCGATGAAGGTCGGCCGTCAATTGATGGAAGTTCCGATGATCCACGAGGGCATTGGCGAAAAAGAAGCCAAAGAGCGCGCTTTGGATGTGGTCACCGATGTAAAGTTGCCCGACCCTGCGCGCATTTTAGACAGCTATCCACATCAGTTATCGGGTGGCCAGCAGCAGCGTATCGTAATCGCGATGGCGCTGATGTCCAAGCCTGCATTGTTGATCTTGGACGAACCGACAACCGCACTGGATGTGACCGTTGAAGCCGCCATCGTTGAGTTGGTACGCGATTTGGGCAAGAAATACGGCACATCGATGCTGTTCATCTCGCACAACCTTGGTCTGGTTCTAGAAACATGTGACCGGATTTGCGTGATGTATTCCGGCGAAGCGGTCGAACGCGGATCCATAGAGGACGTGTTCGACGAGATGCAGCACCCCTACACACAGGCGCTATTCCGTTCGATCCCATTGCCCGGCGCAGACAAGAACAGCCGTCCATTGGTCGCAATCCCTGGCAACTTCCCCCTGCCCCATGAACGTCCAATTGGTTGTAACTTTGGCCCACGCTGCGACTATTTCGAAGCTGGCCGATGCGACCAAGGCGACATCGCCATGGTTGGTGTGCACGGTAATGATCGTCACGCAACGCGCTGCTTGAGGCACGAAGAGATCGATTGGAACGCCCCTATTGTTTTGGGTGAGCAGAAGGTCAAAGGCGAGATTGGCAAGGTCGTCCTAAAGATGGACAACCTTAAGAAATACTACGAAGTGTCCGCGAACGCGCTGTTTGGCGGGGCCAATAAGAAGGTCGTAAAAGCCAACGAGACGCTTAGTTTTGAAGCGCGCGAATCTGAGACGCTCGCCATTGTGGGCGAGTCCGGTTGTGGCAAATCGACCTTTGCCAAGGTGCTCATGGGTTTGGAAACCGCGACAAGCGGTGAAATCCTGCTCGACAATCAAAGCATCGGCAACACACCCATTCAGGAACGCGACACGAAGACCGTTGCAGACGTTCAGATGGTATTCCAGAATCCGTTCGATACCCTGAACCCGTCTATGACAGTGGGTCGTCAAATCATCCGCGCGCTTGAAATCTTCAAAATCGGCAACTCCGAGCCCGAGCGCCGCAATCGCATGCTTGAGTTGCTCGACTTGGTGAAATTGCCGCGCGAATTTGCGGATCGTATGCCGCGACAGCTTTCTGGTGGGCAAAAGCAACGCGTCGGTATCGCCCGCGCCTTTTCTGGGGGTGCGCGTATCGTGGTGGCGGATGAACCTGTGTCAGCGCTTGATGTATCGGTCCAGGCAGCCGTCACGGATCTGTTGATGGAAATCCAGCGCGAAGAGAAAACCACGTTGTTGTTCATCTCGCATGATCTGTCGATCGTGCGCTATCTGAGCGACCGCGTAATGGTCATGTACCTTGGACATGTGGTTGAACTTGGTACGACGGATCAGGTCTTTTCGCCACCCTATCACCCCTATACCGAAGCACTGCTATCGGCGGTTCCAATCGCGGATACAAGCGTGAAGAAAAAGCACATCGTGCTTGAGGGCGATATTCCATCAGCGATGAACCCTCCGCCCGGTTGCCCGTTCCAAACGCGCTGCAATTGGAAATCTCAGGTCCCCGGTGGCTTGTGTGATACGGAAGTTCCAGCAATTCGGACGCGTCCAAATGGTCACCAACTCAAGTGCCATCTAAGCGACGAAAAGCTGGCTGAAATGGAGCCCGTCATCCAGATTGCGGCCGAATAGTCCGCATCTTTGGTCTAAATAAACCTCGGGTGGAGTTTGCAGGCGCAAATGGGGGTTGGTTCCCCCCCTGCATCCTACCCGAGAAATGCGCGCGGCGTTTTACCCGTGATACGCAAGAATTCGCGGTTGAAATTCGACTTGGTATTAAAGCCGGCACTCAACATGGCCTCGGTCACGCTTTCGCCTGCCTCTAGTGCAGCACAGGCCGCTTGGATCCGGCGCGCATTGATATAACGCGACACGTTTTCACCCGTCACGCGATTGATCGCGATGGATAGCGTTTTGACGGGCAAACCCAAGCGCCGTGCTAGTCGGCTGAGGGTTAGATCAGGATCTAAATACAAGCGCCCCTCTTCAACCAATGCATCAAGCCGAGCCATGATTGTTGTGTCCTCTTCACTTGGACCAACCTCGACTGGTTCGGGCACGTCAACCAAAGCGTCTGGTAAATCGCGCAAACTGCGCGACAGGCTTAAAGCGACCATCACCAAAAGTAATCCAGATGAACTGAACGCAATGATCAGCGACGCAAAGTGCGCCATCCCAGCGATCATCACCCCCGCGATTGCGACGTCACTCAATCCCGATGCGATCAAGGCGATCCCGATCCAGCGCCAAATGCGCCCCATTGATCGCCGCTTTCAAAGCGAGGCCGTGGCAACGCATCAGCGCCGCGTGACACCGTTACCAAGATCGCGATGCCGTAGCCGAAATAAAGCAGCGGAATCATCACACCCAATGCATAGGGCTGAACTATTAATGCCAGCACCGCTAAAAGAGGTGGCGCAAAATGGAGCACTTCACGTCCAGCACGTTCTAACCCTGAGCGCCGTAAACCGATCCAAGCCAAGGGCGGAATGCAGCAGGCCAAGACGGGTTGTACCATGCGCAATTCGCTGACCCCGTGATGCAAAACCAACGCAATAAGCGCTGATTGCAAAGCACATAGCCCGACTAAGCCGCTCAACGCAATGATCCGTTTTTGGGACAATACCAGCGAGGCGAATAGAAACCCAAGGATCAAGGCGCCGATCATCGGGATGGGCAATGTTGGCAGCATGAAACGCTCCAAAAGGACTAAAACCGGTTTGAGAACGTCCCAAAACGTGTTTCAGGACGCATTAAATCAAAGACGCGCGCATCACAGATCCATCGCAACCATGAAACGAATGGATAGACCAATGACATTGAAGACATTTATCACCCGCACTGCCCTGACCCTTGGCACTGGCACCGCGCTTTTCTTTGGCACCGCTTGGGCGCTTTCAACAGAGACACGCGCCATTCCCGAGACGCAAGTTGGCTTTATGACGATGCCTTTGGATGTTGATCATCGTGACACAGCGTTGGATTTGCATATTTGGTATCCCACCGATGCCACAGGCGACGCTGATCTCATAGCGCAGAATGCGTTGATGTATGGATTTCACGCACATCGCGATGCGACCCCTCGCGCGGGCACATTTCCTTTGGTTGTTCTCAGCCACGGTTCTGGCGGACGCATGACGCAGATGGCGTGGCTTGCAACCGCGCTGACCCAGCAAGGCTACATCGTTGCTGGTGTTAACCATCATGGCACCACATCCATGGACAGCGATCCCCATCGCACGATTGAAATCTGGGACCGTCCTGCGGATCACAGTGCGATCCTTGATGCTTTTGAAGCTGGGCCATTGCGCGGCATTACAGCTGACATGGGCGATATCACCAGTGCTGGGTTCTCGCTTGGGGGGCACACGGCCTTGGCGCTTGCTGGCGTGCGCGTTCAGAAATCGGCCTATATTGAATACTGCGATGAAAATGCAGGCATGCTTGATTGTGGATGGATGACCAAGGGCGGCGTTGATTTCAACGACATTGATGCCCCGCGCTATGAAGCGTCTCTCAAGGATGCACGCATCACTGCAACCTTCGCGATTGACCCTGCTTTGCCACAGGCCATGACGACCGACAGTCTTGGCGCGATGGCCCTTGCTACGCTTTTGCTGAACTTGGGCGAGTACCCACAGATGCCTGCTGGAATTGACGCCGCGCAGCTTATGGAGCACTTGCCAGATGCAAAGCACGTTGCCTTTGCAGGATCATGGCACATGAGCGGGATCGGTGAATGCGCGCCCTTGGTACGTCTTATTATCGGCGCATCTGGCTTCTTTACAGGTGAGACGAACATCTGCGGCGAAGCCGAACGTCATCGCACGATCATTCAAGAAGAAATGTTAGAAGAAAT
>NZ_JABBAM010000035.1:32640-66116 GCF_018607965.1 Planktotalea sp. | reverse complement strand
AAGGCGAACAAGGGCAAAGGTGCATCGGATCAAACGTCCTAGCTGCCCCAAATTACCTTCACATAATTGCGTGTCCCCTTATAGGGAGGCACGCCGCCATGCTTAATCACCGCACCCGGACCCGCGTTATAGGCTGCAAGGGCCAAACGCCATGATCCGAATTTGCGATACTGCTCTTTCAGATAACGCGCGCCACCCTCTAGGTTCTGTGCCGGATCGCTGGCATCAACGCGCAGATATTTCGCAGTTCCCGGCATCAATTGTGCCAGCCCTTGCGCACCCGCATGGGACACCGCGTTCGGGTTCCAATTGCTTTCTTGCTGTACCAAACGCAAGAACAGGTCTTCGGGGATACCATGTTTGCGTGCAGCATCCCGCGCCATCGTGGAATAAATACCTTTGTACTTACCTTTGTATTTGAGCGTTTTATTCTTCTTGCCCCACTTCGTCGGCGTATCGACAGTTGGGGGTTTCAATCGAACGGAGGCTTTGTATTGCTGGGACGCGCGATTGTCTAAAATTTTGGATTGGGATTTGAACAGCTTTTGACGCGATTTCGTCGACAAACTGTCCGCTGCAACCGGCGTTGCGAGTGCAAGTATTAGAAGTGCGGTAAGACTTGCTCTACCGCGCGTGCTAAAAACGCTCATTCAGATAAATCCGTTTGCCTATTCTACTCTCTATATAGCGAATTTTCGCGGATGGACTAGGGCTAGCGACGTTATTCCGTTTTTAACCATGATCTGGTGGTGTAGGTTTGGCAAAACTTCGCTGACTGAGTCGGCGGACTTGCTGCAAAATATCTCTTGGAGGGCGCGAAATGGCCGGTTCAGTAAACAAAGTTATCATCATCGGCAATCTGGGTCGCGATCCAGAAGTGCGCACATTCCAAAACGGCGGCAAAGTTTGCAACCTGCGCATCGCAACGTCCGAGACTTGGAAAGACAAGAATTCAGGCGAGCGTAAAGAGCGCACTGAATGGCACTCCGTCGCGATTTTTTCAGAGCCATTGACGCGGATCGCAGAGCAATATTTGCGCAAGGGTTCAAAGGTTTATATCGAAGGCCAGCTAGAGACACACAAATGGCAAGACCAATCTGGTGTGGACAAATATTCCACAGAAGTCGTTCTACGCCCCTACACATCTACACTAACAATGCTCGACGGTCGCAGCGATAATGCTGGCGGCGGTGGATACGGCGGCGGCCAAGGTGGTGGCGGTGGGTATGATGATCGTGGCCAAAGTGGAGGTCAGGGCGGCGGCTATGACAGCGGTTCCCAAGGTGGCGGCGGTTACAGCGGTGGCAATCAGGGTGATGGTCAAGGCGGTAATCAGGGCGGCGGCGCCCCTTCACGTGATCTGGATGATGAAATCCCGTTCTAAATCACTTTTTCTAAGTCTTAGAAGGATTTAGCGAACAGCGAGAGCGTCTTGTAACAAAGTCAGGACACTCTCTTTTGGAACATCAGCGGTCACAAACGCCTCGCCAAGACCGCGCGCTAGGATGAAGCGCAGCTGGCCATCGACGACCTTCTTGTCTTGTCCCATAAGATCAAGCAGCGTCGCCGCATCGGGCAAATCGCCTTCAATATCAGACAAATCAACCTTCATGCCCATTGCGCTTAGGTGCGCACGCACGCGGCTGGGATCTTCTTGGCTGCACAGCCCTAGACGGGACGACAATTCGAACGCCAACGCACAGCCAATCGCGACGCCTTCCCCGTGCAAAAGTCGATCAGAATAGCCCGTCGCGGATTCGAGGGCATGACAGAAAGTGTGGCCCAGATTTAGCAAAGCGCGGTCGCCTTGTTCTGTTTCATCGCGCAAAACAATAGCCGCTTTCATTTGAACCGAACGGCGCACCGCCTCGATCCGCGCGTCTTGATGGCCCGCAAGTAAATCGGGACCACGTTTTTCCAGCCATTCAAAGAACGACGCATCCCCCAACATTCCATATTTCACAACTTCGCCGTAACCCGACAGGAAATCGCGCGTTGAGAGTGTGTTTAACGTATCCGTATCGGCCAAAACCAATGCCGGCTGATGAAACGCCCCAATCAAGTTCTTGCCCTGTGGCGCGTTGATGCCGGTTTTTCCGCCCACGGAACTGTCCACTTGCGCCAGCAAAGAGGTCGGAACTTGAACGAAGCGAATACCACGGCGCAGAACGGCCGCTGCAAACCCAACAAGGTCACCAATCACACCGCCACCAAGCGCAATCACGACATCACGTCGTTCGATCTTTTGTTCCAGCAACCATTCGACGCATCGCGTGAATTCAGGCCAGGCTTTCGTGCTTTCACCAGGAGGAAGTTCTAGCGACACCATTTCGATGCCAGCCGCCGCTAACCCCTCTCGCAGCCCATCCAAATGCAACGCAGCCACACGGGTTTCCGTGACCACCGCAACACGAGGACGTGCTAGAAAGGGAGCAATCTCAGCGCCAGCGGTGGCAATCAAACCCGCGCCAATGCGCACGTCATATTCGCGGCCCTCTAAGGGAACATGAACAACCTCAAGCATCTTCGCTCTCCAACACATCGGCGCGCGCGCGCAACGCTTGCGCTACACGTTCGGCCATATCTTCTATCGAATACACAGCGCTTGTTGGCACAGAAATATCAGCGAGCGCATAGGTCGGCGTCCGTTTCTCAAACAACTCTGTTAGCGTTGCCAAAGGGTCAGGCGTTCTGAGCAAAGGCCGTAAATCTTTGCTTTTCACCCGCGACCAAAGCAAAGGCAGATCAGCATCCAAGCACACAGACACTCCGCGTTGCGAAATCAGCGTCCTATTGCGCTGCGCCAAAAATGCGCCCCCCCCTGTAGACAACACGCAGGGCGTGCCTTTTAGCAAACGCGCAATCACTTCGCTTTCGCGCGCCCTAAAAAACGGCTCACCGTCGCGTTCAAAAATCTCGGAGATACTCATGTTGGCGGCGTTTACGATCTCGGCATCCGAATCAAGAAAAGGCACATCTAACTTTGCAGCTAACGCCTTGCCCACGGCCGTTTTGCCCGCACCCATCATGCCGACCAAGACCACTGTTTTGTGCAATTTCCACAACATTCGTTAAAATCCAAGGCCCCGCGTCGGCCAATGCCCGCCAAAATTTCGAATTGATGACTTCAATGACGTGAACTTCTAGAAAAGACCATATATAAACGTGACAAAAGACGCAGAGCAGGCGAGGATCAGACCTATGGGGCGTATCATTAAATGGCTGATCTATCTTGCGATTCTCGCTGGTCTTGTGCTGGTTGGATACGCCTATATTGGCCCGTTTTTCGGTGCTGATTTCTCTGCCCCTTTGCATGAAATTCGCGTTCCGGTGGATATAAATGCTGGCAGTTAGCGTTCGCACAAAACTTGCACTGGTGCTCGCTTTTGGCATTGTATCTCCTGCGTTTGCCAATGATCCCCTTTCGGCGATTGAATGGCTGGAAAAACGGCCCAAGCAGATCGTTGTACCGTTGGTTCCCAACGACACTCCCATATTTAGTGAACCTGCAGTTGCCAGTTCCGTCAAAACCCCTGAAATTACGACGACACCATTGGGCGCACCTGTTCGCGCTGCCGCAGGTTTGTTGCCAAGTGCGGTTACGGGCCTTCCACGCGCACTTTGGCTGGGCAGCGATGCGGACACGCTCGACACGCTCATTACAGCGCTGAATGTTGAAGACCAACCCGCGTTGCAATCATTGTTCTACACATTACTATTGGCAGAAGCTGATCCGCCCGAAGATGCGAAAGCCGCAAATTTCATGCGCGCGCGCGTTACAAAGTTGCTTCATTTGGGTGCACTTGATCCTGCGTCGGCACTTTTGGAACGCTCAGACCCGGCACATATTGATCTTTTTGATCTGTATTTCGATACATCCTTACTGGCGGGCGATAGCGAAGCCCCGTGCAAAGCATTGCGTGCGCAACCTACGCTTAGCCGTGATCTTGAAAGTCGGGTCTTTTGTGATGCGCAAGCCCAAGCGTGGGACAGCGCAGCCTTAACTCTGTCTACAGCAGATGCGATTGGAGCAATTGCGCCCGTTGATGTCACCCTTTTGGAACGCTTCCTTGATCCCGAGTTGTTTTCGGACGTCCCTGCGATCCCAGATCGACCAACTGTTTTGCAGTTCCGCCTGTTCCAAGCCATCGGCGAAGCACTCCCGACGCGATCCCTGCCCCGCGCGTTTGCGGCGACAGATCTTTCGGGCAACACGGGGTGGAAAGCCCAGCTAGACGCAGCAGAGCGTTTGGCGCGTGTAGGTGCGATTTCTGAAAACAGGTTACTCGGCATTTATACCAGTCGCATTCCATCCGCATCTGGTGGCATTTGGGACCGCGCGGAATCAATACAGCGATTAGAAACCGCTTTAACAGCAGGGGATCCTGTTGACGTTTTCAAACAACTGCGCCGCGCTTGGACCAAAATGCAGGAAAACCACCTAGAGGTGCCGTTTGCCACGCTCTTTTCAGAGAGCTTGATGCGTTTGCCCTCCACGGGCAAAGATGCTGATTTGGTCACACGGATCGTATTACTGTCGCCCAAATATGAACAAGCCGCGCAACGCACCACACTCGATCCAACCCTAAATGTTGCGCAGTCCATCGCGATTGGTGAACCCAAAGGCCACAACGATGTTGCACTCAGTGACACGCTAAAATCAGCTTTTTTAGGCAAAGGCGTGCCACAGTTTTTGACGGATATGAGCAAAGACTTGCAACTCGGAGAAGCCATTCTGCGCGCGATGGCCCTCACGCAAACGGGTGTGCACGGTGATCCAAACGCCCTGCAAAGCGGCTTGGCGTTTTTACGCAGCATCGGGTTGGAAGACACCGCACGCCGCACAGCCTTGCAATTGCTTTTGATAAATACGGATGATCAAGGATGACCCCAACGCACGATCACCTGCGCTGGATTTCGACGTTTCTGGATGCACAAGCCGCCGAATTGGGGGCCGCGACCAACACGCAATTGGCCTACGCGCGTGATCTGAAGGATTTTGCGACTTGGCTTTCTGGTAAATCGATAAAGTTTGAGAGCGCGACGCGTGATGATGTCGAAAGCTATTTGATTTTCTGCGATGCACAGGGTTTGGCAAAATCCACGCGCGCGCGGCGTCTTTCAGCAATCAAACAGCTTTATCGCTTTGGATTTGAGGAAGGCTGGCGCACTGACAATCCCGCGATCCAGATTGCTGGCCCGGGTCGGGATAAACGCCTGCCCAAGACGTTAAGTCTGAAAGAAGTAGACGGGCTTTTGGCAGCTTCGCGTGCTGTCGGTCGATCTCCGTCGGATCGTTTGCGCAACACCTGTTTGATGGAACTTTTATACGCAACAGGCATGCGTGTTAGCGAACTTGTGTCCTTGCCTGTCGCAGCTGCGCGCGGCAATCCACGTATGCTGCTGATCCGCGGCAAAGGCGACAAAGAACGTATGGTTCCGCTGTCCCCCCCCGCGCGGGATGCTTTGACCACGTGGCTGGAGAAATGGGAAACGTTGCAAGAAGACGGTTGGTTAAAACGCAAACCGGTTTCGCGGTTTCTATTCCCGTCTCGTGGAAAAGAAGGTCACATTACACGTCATAGATTTTACATTCTTATCAAAGAATTAGCGGTGCATGCAGGCGTCGTGCCATCTAAGGTCACACCGCACACATTGCGCCATGCGTTCGCAACGCATCTATTAGAAAACGGGGCAGATCTTCGGTCTATCCAAACCCTGCTGGGTCATGCAGATGTCGCAACGACAGAGATTTATACCCATGTTCTAGAAGCCCGCTTGCAAGAATTGGTTCTGACCCACCACCCACTTGCGAAAGACGACGACTAACGCCGAAGCGCATCGGGCAACACATCTTCGGATGGCCAAATGCCCGTTTGCAAAGCTCTATGATATCCTTGGGTCAAACCC
Organism: Planktotalea sp.; assembly: GCF_018607965.1. GTDB lineage: Bacteria > Pseudomonadota > Alphaproteobacteria > Rhodobacterales > Rhodobacteraceae > Planktotalea. Next base: position 60,206 of record NZ_JABBAM010000035.1, on the reverse strand, counting down.
GCTGAAACCATATCAGCAACCGCGCCAGACACATCATATGTCAGTTTCTCAAAGTAAATTTGCCCCTCATGCGAAATGCGCAAAAATTCGGTTTGGGACGTCCCATCATGCGGCGGCATGCCAATCACCCCCGCATTGACCCAGCGTACACCAGCAACGTCACGTTCAAATGCAATGCCTGAATGCCCCGCGATCACCATATCAATATCGCCACAAAGCATGTTCAACGCGTCCAGTTCTTCCAAGAAATCATCGCTCTGCGAAACGCTCCAGATGAAACGCGCTTCATCCGTAATACCGCCATGCAGAACCGCGATACGCTGTCCTGAGTGCGTGAACAGGATGGCATCAGGCAATTTCGCCATCCAATCGCGGGATGCGTCATCAACCTGCGCATTGGCAAACGCATACCACTTGGCAGACAACAGATCGCACGTTGTTCCATCCTCAAACCCACAGCCACAATCCAAAGCGCGCGCCGCCAATTGCTTTTCGCAATTGCCTGCAACCACGTGAATATCGCGATTGCGCACCTTATCTATCACAGCATTCGGGGCACCGCAGTAGGCAACCAGATCACCGGTACAAATCAATGTCCCCTGCGCAACGGCCAAGAGGGCCTCTAACGCCTGGATATTGGAGTAAGGACCACCAAAAACGGTGATTTCTCCGCTCAATTCGCCCAAATCGTCGACGCGCATGATCCGTCCCCTTGAAGTGCCGTTCCCCGAGCCCCATAACACAAAGAACTTAGCGAAAGACAAGCCCGATGGACCCGACCACACCTGTTCTTGATAGTGCCTTTTGGATTACCTCTGGATCAATCTTGATCCTGCTGGTGATTTCCGGGTTCTTCTCTGGATCTGAAACAGCCTTGACCGCGGCATCGCGCGGCAAATTACGCACGCAGGCTGACAAAGGTTCAACTGGGGCACAGCGCGCTTTGGACATTACCGAAGACAATGAGCGTCTGATTGGATCGGTTTTGCTGGGTAATAACTTGGTTAATATCCTGGCAACCTCAATGGCGACGGCGATGTTCACCAAAGCATTTGGCGAAAACGGGGTTGTTCTAGCAACCTCCATGATGACATTGCTCGTCTTGATCTTCGCCGAAGTTCTGCCCAAAACCTACGCGATTACCAATGCGGAACGCGCAGCTGCGCTTGTTTCGCCCATTATTCAAGTCGTGATCACTGTCTTTTCGCCCATCGTAACCGCGGTGCGCGTGTTAGTACGTGGGTTGTTGCGTCTTGTTGGCGTTCAAACTGATCCAGACGGCCACATCCTAGCGGTGCGTGAAGAGATTGAAGGCGCGTTGAACCTTGGTCACTCAGAAGGCGTAGTCGAAAAAGAAGACCGCGACCGCATTCTTGGCGCTTTGGACCTTGCCGAACGCGCGGTCGAGGAAATCATGTTGCATCGCTCAGGCATTGAGATGATTGACGCCGCCTCTGACCCCTCTGCGATCTTAACCCAATGTTTAGAAAGCCGTCACACCCGCCTGCCCGTGTATGACGGTGAACCAGAAAACATCATTGGTACCGTCCACGCCAAAGACCTGTTGCGCGCAATGCATAAGTTGATCGATTCCGAGACAGGTTCTGTCGTCGGTTTGAACAAATTCGACATTCGCGAAGTTGCAATGACTCCCTATTTTATCCCTGAAACCACGACACTTGATGATCAAATGCGTAATTTCTTGCGCCGTCGCACGCACTTTGCACTGGTTGTGGATGAATACGGAACGCTGCAAGGTTTGATCACCTTGGAAGACATCCTTGAAGAGATCGTCGGCGAAATCACGGATGAATTCGATCTTGAGGAAGACGCGGCGCTCGCCCCCGATGAAGACGGTCACTACGTGATCGATGGATCAATGACGCTTCGCGATTTAAATCGCGCCGTCGATTGGAGCCTTCCTGATGAGGAGGCCAACACAGTTGCAGGCTTGGTCATTCACGAAGCTCAAATGATCCCGACGGTAGGGCAAGTCTTCAGCTTTCATGGCTTTCGTTTCGAAGTCATTGCGCGCAACGGCAACCGGATCACACAATTGAAGATCCGGCCGCTTTAGTCGCTACTTGGCTGCGGCGCGTTTCCGGGCCGTTTCCAACATCGGCTTCAGGTAACGCCCCGTATAACTGCGTTCTTCTTCTGCGATGGTTTCGGGCGTGCCGACTGCGACGACTTCGCCGCCACCATCACCGCCCTCAGGACCAATATCAATCACCCAGTCAGCGGTTTTCACAACATCCAAATTATGTTCAATCACGATGACGGTGTTGCCGCCCTCTACCAATTCATGCAACACTTCCAATAACTTACGTACATCTTCGAAATGCAGACCCGTTGTCGGTTCATCAAGAATATAAAGCGTACGCCCTGTGGATCGTTTGCTAAGTTCTTTAGACAGTTTCACGCGTTGCGCTTCACCACCAGAGAGCGTCGTCGCTTGTTGGCCGACCTTGATGTAGCCAAGACCAACGCGCATCAACGCATCCATTTTTTCGCGAATGCTAGGTACGGCGGTAAAGAAGCCCTGTGCTTCTTCGACGGTCATGTTCAATACGTCAGCGATGCTTTTTCCCTTGAAACGGATTTCCAGCGTTTCGCGGTTATAACGCGCGCCTTTGCAGGTTTCGCATTCCACATAAACGTCAGGCAGGAAATGCATTTCGATCTTGATGACGCCGTCACCCTGACAGGCTTCGCAGCGTCCGCCTTTGACATTGAAACTGAAGCGACCGGGCTTGTAGCCGCGCGCTTTCGCTTCGGGCAGACCCGCAAACCAATCACGGATTGGTGTGAACGCGCCCGTATACGTCGCGGGGTTCGAGCGCGGTGTACGGCCAATCGCGCGTTGATCAATGTCGATCACTTTGTCGAGGTACTCGAGGCCCTTGATCGTCTCGCACGGTGCAGGTGTTTGGCGCGCACCGTTCAATTGCATGGAGGCTGTTTTGAACAGCGTCTCAATCGTCAATGTGGATTTCCCACCGCCAGAGACACCTGTGACGCAAACGAATTTACCAAGCGGAAATTCGACCGTGACGTTTTGCAGGTTATTGCCCGTCGCTTTCACCACTTTGATCTTTTTCTTGTTGCCTGCGCGGCGTTGTGCAGGCACCGCAATCTCGCGCTTGCCGCTTAGATACTGACCCGTGACCGAGTTTTGATCTGCAATGATTTCCGCAGGGGTTCCCTTAGAAACAACGCGCCCCCCATGCACACCCGCGCCCGGGCCGATGTCAAAGACATAGTCGGCTTCGCGAATGGCTTCTTCATCATGTTCAACCACGATTACTGTATTGCCCTGATCGCGCAGGTTTTTCAGCGTCAAAAGAAGGCGATCATTGTCGCGTTGGTGCAGGCCGATGGATGGTTCGTCCAGAACATACAACACGCCCTGCAGGCCCGAACCAATTTGGCTGGCAAGTCTGATCCGCTGGCTTTCCCCCCCACTCAACGTGCCACTAGCGCGTGACAATGTCAGGTACTCTAGACCAACGTTGTTAAGAAATCCCAAACGTTCACGAATTTCCTTCAAGATCGCCAACGCGATCTCGTTCTTTTGCTTTGTCAGGCTCGCAGGCACGGAATCGCACCAATCAAAGGCTTCTTTGATCGACATTTGCACAACATGACCCACGTGCAGACCAGCGATTTTGACAGCCAGTGCTTCTTGACGCAGACGGAACCCTTCGCATGTCCCGCATGGTCTATTATTTTGGTAACGTTCGAATTCTTCGCGGATCCAGTTGCTATCCGTTTCGCGATAACGACGTTCCATGTTTGGAATGACACCTTCAAAAACGCGGGTCACCTGGTAGACACGACCCCCCTCGTCATAGCGGAACGGAAGTTCCTCGTCGCCAGACCCACGCAAGAAAACCTGCTGCACATTCTTGGGCAAATCTTTCCACTTGGTACTTTCTTTGAATTTGTAGTGCTTTGCGATAGCTTCAATCGTCTGCAAAAAATAAGGCGACTTACCTTTGCGCCATGGAGCAAGCGCGCCGTCAGAAATTTTCAAATCCGCGTCGGGCACGACCAAGCGTTCATCAAAGAATAGCTCTTTTCCAAGTCCATCACATTCAGGACAGGCCCCGAACGGTGCGTTGAAACTGAAGAGACGTGGTTCAATTTCTGGAATGGTGAAGCCACTGACGGGACAGGCAAATTTTTCGGAAAACGTACTGCGTTCTGGTTCACCCTCAGAGGGTGCTGTTTCCAGAACGGCAATCCCATCGGCCAGATCAAGCGCGGTGCGCAGGCTATCTGCAAGGCGGGTTTCTAACCCCTCACGGACGACGATACGATCAACGACAACATCAATGTCGTGACGGAACTTTTTGTCCAGCGTCGGCGGTTCATCCAACTCGTAAAATTTACCATCAACCTTAACACGTTGAAACCCTTGCTTGCTCAACTCCATGAATTCTTTGCGGTATTCGCCTTTGCGATCCCGAATGATCGGGGCCAAAAGATAGCCGCGCGTGCCCTTCTCCATGGTCATGATCCGGTCAACCATATCCTGCACTTGCTGCGCTTCGATCGGTTTGCCCGTCGCGGGGGAATAGGGCGTTCCAACACGCGCATAAAGCAAGCGCATATAGTCATATATTTCCGTCACAGTACCCACGGTAGAGCGCGGATTCTTGGACGTTGTTTTTTGTTCGATCGAAATCGCAGGACTAAGGCCGCTGATATGATCCACATCAGGCTTTTGCATCATATCAAGGAATTGCCGGGCATAGGCGCTGAGCGATTCCACGTAACGGCGCTGGCCCTCGGCATAGATCGTGTCAAACGCGAGCGAGGATTTTCCAGAACCCGATAGACCCGTGATTACAACCAATTGGTCGCGCGGAATATCAACGTCAATGGATTTGAGATTATGCTCGCGCGCACCGCGCACTTCGATATTTTTCAGCTCGGCCATTTTGCCCCCTACAGCAGTCTTGATAACAGATAGCTAACAGCGCGCAGAAATCCAATAAGAAAACGAGAACATTAAACGAACACAGCAGATGAAGCTGGATTGTTTAAAGTTTCCCCACCGATGCGCGTCGCCGCGCGAGAATGCCATGAACCAAAACACCACACAGGCTAAGCGTCACAATAAAAACCACCGTCCCAATTATACCCGTTCGCAAGGCAATTGCCGCCAAGATCGGTGGCCCACAGGTGTTGCCAACATTGCCCATTTGCGCAATCGCACCTGTCGCATGCGCGCGCGCCTCATCCGTTGAATTAAGGGCAGCAAGTGCTGCAAAACTTGCCCCAGGAACAATTCCAGTTGCACCAAGCAACACTAAACACGCGATGATAAATGCCGCATCGTTTCCATAGAAATACAAGAGCGGCAGAGAAGTAATCGCCGTTGCAAGATACCCGATTTGAACCGCGCGCACAGTCGTAACCATGCGCAAAAGTACGATCCCTAACGTGAGCGATATGAGGATTGAGGCCAGTGGCAAGCCTGCGGATAGACCCGTGCGGCTGTCCTCGGACACAAAGCCAGGCAAGTAAGTAAGCACTGAAATATAGGTCGCCGTGTACCAAACGAACCCAAGTGCCGCCGCGCTGGTGACGGGGGATTTGTAGATGCTCATGTGCAGGGACACGATCCCGCGCGCTGTTAAGGGAACATCCCTAAGCGCACTTACCTGAGGGGTTAAGGGCGCAGGCAAAATGCTCCACAACGCAAGCGCCAAAACAAACATATATCCTGCATGTGCAAGGAGCAGCGCGGGCAATCCCCCCGCATTCAAGATCGGTGGTGCAAGGAGTGCGATCAGCACGAAGGATATACCGAAAAAGCTGCTCCATAACGTCATAACAGCAGAGCGCGCGCGGTCTGAACTATGGCGTGCCATCAAGATTGGGCCCGCGATAACGATTGCCAAATGCGCAAGGCCCTCAAGAATGCGCAAGGCGATCATGACGGGATATGGCGGCAGGATCGCTTGTGATGCTGAAAGGATAGACGCCAGCACAAGCCCCGATACAAAAGCACGGCGAATACCAGAGCGTATGATGAGAATGCCGCCTAAAACACCCAGCGTAAGGCCCGCAAGGCCGACGCAAGAGATTAGGAACCCAAGTGCAACCTCGCTAACAGGGTAGCGTTCACGAAAGCCATCAAGCGAAATCGCAACCTTGCCAAATTGCGCTGCCGCGCCAAGGCCCGCCAACCAGACTAGGATCACAATGGCATAGTCTGTCCGTTCGGGGAATGTTTGCATCTGCTAAATTTTCTGCGCAAGCGCCCAGGACGTGATTGGAAAGTCGGGATCATTCGTCAAATCATCGGTTTCGGGAATATGTTTCGGCGGCCATTCACGTTCAAGGTTGCGCTGCGCGGCTCCGCGATTGCCCCACTGGCTAGATCTGATCGAACTTTCATCGAAACCGCATTCGATAAGTAGGTTTTTCAGACCCCGTGCAGACCAACGCGAATTGTCCTGCGGTGCCGCGTGCAAGGGAATGAAAAACGGCGTCGCAATGTAAAAATACGATCCACGTTTCATCATCTTGCGCACGTTCTTGGTGGTTGCATAGGGACGATCCAAATGTTCCCAAACCTAGTCTGCAATGATCAGATCGAACTTGCGCGGTTTGCCGTCCTCCCCCTCATAGAGGCCTTTGCATATGTCGTATTTTGGATAGCGGAACTGTTCGTAAAACCCAAAGTTGAAATACTTGCCCCATTGACCTGAAATTTCAGCCACAGACATGCCTTGCAAGGGCAGTTCTTTCAACCACGCCCTAGAGATGCGTCGAAGCTCAGTCCAGTTTTGCGATGGCATAGTATTTCCTTAGAAGTGAATGGCGCGCCCGTAGGCATCCAGCACGCTTTCGTGCATCATCTCAGAGAGGGTCGGATGCGGGAAGACCGTATGCATCAGGTCTTCTTCTGTGGTCTCAAGCTGACGGCCAATGACATAACCTTGGATCATCTCGGTCACTTCTGCACCAATCATATGTGCGCCCAAAAGCTCGCCCGTTTTGCCGTCAAACACGGTTTTGACCAAGCCTTCCGCTTCGCCGAGTGCGATGGCTTTGCCATTGCCCATGAACGGGAAGCGTCCCACTTTGATGTCATAACCCGCCTCTTTTGCCTGTGCTTCGGTCAGACCGACGCTGGCCACTTGTGGGTTACAATATGTACAACCCGCAATTGAGCCCGGTTTGATCGGATATACCTTTTGACCCGCGATCATTTCCGCAACCAAAACGCCCTCGTGCGAGGCTTTGTGCGCCAGCCACGGTGCGCCTGCGATATCACCAATCGCATACACACCCTCAACACCAGTGCGGCAGTATTCGTCCGTGGTGACATGCGTGCGATCCAGCATGATGCCCGCCTCTTCCAGTCCGAGGCCTTCGACATTGCCGATGATCCCAACCGCCGAAATGACAGTGTCGAAGTCTTCTTTGGTAACTTTGCCACCCGCTTCAATATGGGCGGTAACTTTGCCCTTAGCGCGGTCCAGTTGTTTCACCATCGCATTCTCACAGATTTTCATCCCCTGCGCGGTAAAACTTTTCTTCGCAAAGGCGCTGATTTCAGCATCTTCAACCGGCAGCACACGGTTCATGACCTCGACCACAGTCGTGTCCGCGCCGAGCGTGTTGTAAAAACTTGCGAACTCAATTCCGATTGCACCAGAGCCAATCACCAGTAGTTTCTTTGGCATGCGCGGCGGTGTCAGCGCGTGTTTGTAGGTCCAAACCAAATCACCGTCCGCCTCAAGCTTGGGCAATTCGCGCGCGCGCGCGCCCGTTGCTAGGATGATGTGGGTAGAATTCAAAATCACTTCACCCTTGTCCGTCGCAACAGACACAGCACTTTTGCCGGCAAGCTTGGCTTGCCCCATCACAACGTCGATTTTATTCTTTTTCATCAGATGGCTGATACCACCAGAGAGCTGTCCAGCCACCTTGCGCGAGCGTTTCACGACCGCATCCAGATCATACTCAATCCCTGTCGCGCTAAGTCCGAATTCCTTGGCGCGGTGCATCAAATGAAAAACTTCAGCCGAGCGCAGCATCGCCTTGGTGGGAATACAGCCCCAGTTCAAACAAATACCACCCATGTGTTCGCGTTCGACAATCGCGACATTTAACCCAAGCTGCGCGCCTCTTATCGCAGCAACGTACCCGCCAGGTCCTGCACCAATCACGATCATATCGTAGGTTTTCTGGCTCATGTGCGCGCTCCTTGGTTGGTCGATTTTGATAGGCTATCCAGCAGATCGACAAATGAAAAGGGCAGCCCGAAGACTGCCCTGAAAAATCCGCCGTTTTGTAGCGCGTTAGGCGCTGACAAGCTGCAATTCACGAACCGTCGACCCGTAGCCACCCGCCTGAACATAGTCGATTTCAAGCTGGGTTGAATTTCGCGCAAGAGCATCATTGCGATACGGAAAACGGCCAAACTTGCGGATTACGTTGCGGTGCGCTTTGGCGTGCAGCAGGCCGTTGTCTCCCGCTTTGGGCATGCGTTCCTTCATAAGGCGAATGCAGCGTTCCTGATCGCACAGGCTTTCGGAATGCATCAACGGCATATAAAAAAATTGGCGCGCGGGTTCGTCGATGCGCAGGTCCCATTTACGATCAATCGCAACCTTGGCGGCGGCAAGCGCCACCTTGTCTGACGCAAAGGATTTGCCCTGCCCACGAAACATATTGCGCGAAAATTGATCCGTGAGAATGATATAGGCCAATGCGCCTGTCGGATAGGTCAGCCAAAGCCCGAACTTGCCTTCCATCGCGGCTTGCCAAGACGCCCAAAACCGGTCCCGAATTTCTTGGTCAAGCGCGTCTTCCGCTTTATACCAATCTGCGGGTGTCTTTTCATCAAGCCAAAAGCTTAACACATCCTCAGGTGCCACAATCATCTTAATTCTCCAACTTGCCCGTCATATTTTTTCTTTGACGTTACAGTCAGCTTAAGCGCGAGAGCTAGTCACAAATTGCGTCAATTGCGACAGATTTAGAGGGAATTTTCCTCCAATCCTTCCTCAATTGAATTTTCAATGGCGATTTCCTGTGCGACCTCAACAAAAACGGGCGAAGAAGATGGCATCACTGCTTGGAAACTATCGGTGTCTTCAACAGACGGGGCCGAGCGCTGTGTCATACGAAAGATTGCGTATGCAGAGATGGCCAACATAAGCGCTGACATCACGCCAAAAAACGCACCTGCCCCAAATGTTGTCATTAACCAACCGGTTATGATCGGGCCTGAAATTGCGCCCAACCCATTTGTGAAGACCATCCCCCCTGATGCGGCTGCCATGTCCTCATATTCGATAAAGTCGTTGGTATAGGCCAGTAGAAGCGAGTACAGCGGATTAGACGTACCCCCGATGATAAAGGCCATCGCAATAAGAACGTTGAAATTACCACCAGACAGAATTGCGATAAAACCAGCAGACCCACCGGCCAAGGCGCATAGCAAAATCAGTATGCGTCGATCCATGCGATCCGAGAAAACACCAATCGGATACTGCATGATTAACGCACCGACATAGAACGCCGACACAAAAATCGAAATCTGCCAGATGCTCAGGCCCGCTTTACCACCGTAAACAGCCGCCATGCCGAACTGTGCAGAAAACACGCCGCCCAGCAAGAACATGCCAACAACGCCCAAGGGCGACACGCTATACAGCTGACGCAGCGTCATCGGTTTTGTCGTATCAAACGCAGGCGTGGGTGTAACGGATAGCAAAATCGGCGCAAATGCAATTGAGACCAAAACCGATGGAATGATGAAAAGCGTATAACCCGACGGATCGCCGAGCAACAAAACACCTTGAGCAGCTACAATGCCAATCATTTGAACAATCATATAAAGCGACAACGTTTGCCCGCGCGTTTCATTCGTGGACGAGTTGTTCAGCCAGCTTTCCGCCGTCACATAGACACCAGAGAAACAAAAACCGATGATGATACGGCCGATCATCCACGCCTCTGCATTTGCGAGCGCGGGATAGAGGATCAAAATCGCAGAAATGAGTGATCCAAGTGCCGCAAAGACCCGCACATGACCGACACGGCGGATCATTTCAGGAGCAAGCCGTGACCCCCCCAAGAAGCCAACGAAATAGGCCGACATAACCAAAGACATTTCAAACGTTGAAAAGCCTTCGATTTCGCCACGAATACCAAGCAAGGTACCCTGCAGGCCATTGCCCAGCATCAAGAGCATCATACCGAGCAGCAGCGCCCAAGAATTTGAAAGAACAGCAAACATAATCGGCCTCATTACCGCAGGGTTAGGATTCCAGCGTGTATGCCTGCAAAAGGTCAACATCTGGTGCATGTGCGACATTTTCTGACGCGCGTATGTCGCTATGGATCAGGAATAAGCAGCGAGCTGTCTCCGTAAGAGAAAAAACGATATCCATTTTCAATTGCATGGGTATAAATCTGATCGACGCGCTCTTTTCCCATCAACGCAGACACCAACATCATCAACGTGCTCTTGGGCAAATGGAAGTTTGTCATCAACGCGTCTGCGACATTAAATTTGAAGCCAGGATAAATAAAGATATCCGTCTCGCCCTCCCAAGTCGCTATCTGGCCTGTCGCGGCAGCCGCACTTTCGATCAGACGCAAGGCCGTCGTACCAACAGGGATAACCCGCCGCCCCTCAGCCTTGGCCTTGGCAATCTGTGCGACCACTTTCGCACTGACCTGCCCCCATTCTGAGTGCATCTTGTGGGTGGTCACATCATCAACCTTAACCGGCAAGAATGTCCCTGCGCCAACGTGCAATGTCACATGTGCAAATTCGACACCGCGCCCTTTAAGCTTGGCAAGTAGATCATCATCAAAATGCAGCGACGCTGTGGGCGCAGCAACGGCCCCAAGGTTTTGCGCAAACACGGTTTGATAGTCTTCTTTGTCCTGCTCGTCCGCAGGTCTGAGCGACGCGATATAGGGCGGCAAGGGCATTGCGCCCGCCTGAGCCAAAGCCGCATCAAAATCATCGCCCGTTAGGTTGAATTCCAGAATACCTTGGCCATCCTCTTTGGCACTCAAAGTCGCGCTGAGATCGTTGGAAAAACGAACAACTTCGCCCTCTTTGATCTTGCGCAAAGGTTTGATCAAAGCGCGCCAATTCCCTTGATCTGGGGTCGGCTCTAGCAAGGTGACTTCGATTTTCGCTTCGCCAGAACCATGTTCGCTTTCGCGTTTGCGCACCCCGAAAAGACGCGCTGGGATCACTTTGGTGTCGTTCAAAACCAACAGATCACCCGATTGAAATATCTCGGGTAAATCATAGACTTGCGCATCGCTAATCGCGCCACCTTTTGCCAAGAGCAAACGCGCTGCACTGCGCGGTTTTGCGGGACGGGTTGCGATCAGCGCCTCTGGCAGATCAAAGTCAAAATCACTTAGGTGCATAAAATTTACTGGCTCAGCTTTGGAACGGGACGTCGGAATATTTCGCGAAACATTCCAGGGGTAAACAAGGACAGCGGGTTAACATTTATTTTAGGTGTCGATGCAGACCCGACAGCCGTGTAATTGAACCCAATGAGACCCTCGCCGCGCCGTGTAAAGATGGAACCAAGCCCATTGATCACAAAAAACGGCGACACAACGCCCTGCATATCGATACTCTTTTTAGCGACGTCATAATATCCATCAACCGAAAGCCCAAGAGATGGCCCGACCGCACTGCCCTCAGTAATCGTGATCGTGTTTGGGGTAATTCTAAACCTGCTTTTAACTTCGGAAAATACCAAGCCACGACCATCAAGCTGTTCAAGCAAACCAATACCACTTGCCGCACTCAAAAGCTCTAACGCGGGCGGTGGATCGCCCAGTCGCAAGTTATCAATATCAAGTTGCCCGTCGTATTGCCCAGAACCCTTTCGTGGAATCAAGCTCAGCGTCAAAGCGCCGTCCGTGGCATTCTTTAACAGACCGGCCGCCTTTATCGCGGCTCCCGCATTTCTACTTTTGATCTGAACCGCTGTGCGACCATTTTTAGGCGACGTACGCCCCGTGATGCCAACCGCCCCATTCAAAAGCGCACTAAATTCACCCGTTAACCCTTGGTCTGATTGGAACGTGCCTTTGAAATCTCTCAGTGCAATGTCCTTGGTCACTTGCAAGCGATCGAACGTCACTTGAAGGGGCGTTGCGCCCGTGCTCGCCGCGCTGTTCTGGGCGGGAAGTCGACGAAGATCCAACAGTCCGCCACCGACAGAAATCGCAGGCGTTGCGTTGCTACCACGCCCCGTCAACGTGATTGGCGCATCAAGCCAATCACCAACCCGAACCCGATCAAATCGCGCAGCATTCAAGGTTCCTTTTGCGCTGATTTTTACTGAACCGTTGGCTTTTAAACCCGGTGCATCAATGGACAACCGTTCGACCACCGGGGGACCCGTTTTTTGACCGCCCAGCTTGCCACGCACTGACAACGAAGCATTGGTTTTACGTGCTTTAGTGTACCCAATCGGAGCGATTTTCAAACCAACTCCCGCCAGATTGGACGTCAGCGCAAAACTTGGTGCTGCATTTGCCTGAAGATCAATCGCAATTTTACCGCTACCTTTGCCAGACACAGAACCAGGTGGAAGACCAATATTGAACGTGTCCACAAACTGTTGCGAAATTTCTACGACACCCGTCAACTGACTGCCCGCGCCCGGCGTTCCAAGCGCCATGCGCCAAGTCCCGCCCACGGGGACCGCATCGACCCGTCCCGTTCCTTTTAATGTGATTTCACGAGGCGTCGCCCGAAGCGCTAAAACATCCGCAGCAATAACGCGGCCCTCAACAAGCCTGTCACTGCTTACGCTTGTGACCTCACCTTCTATATCAAAATCGATTTCCGAAGCTGGAATTTTTGCTTTCAACCCAAAGCCAATGTCGCCACTCACAACCGCGCGCCCATCGGCCAGTGCAACGGATTGTCCTGCTTTGCTCAGGAACTCGAACGGGGGTTGATCCAGCAAAGATAGCGCTGCAGTCACGGTGCTTTGCGTTGAAAGGCTCACTTTTGCGGGTGCGCCTTGGATCCGCATGTCAGGGATTTCAAACGACGTTCCCCCAATATCAATGCGTCCCCCTTGGGGAGGCGTGACAAAACCTGTCTCGGTTGCAGCCAGCAAACGGCTGCCCTCAATGCGCACATAACCGCTGCCAGACTCCACAGGCGGCATGGATTTCATGAACTTTAGGGTCGCGTCTGAATAGTTGAAATTCAGGTGCAAATCAGGGGGGGTGTCGGGATCAGCACGAAACGCGAGGCGCGCATCCGCGATCGTTCCTTTTGAAATATTTGCTGCAATCCAGTTCCGTGTCTTCGGCTTAACTCCGTCAGGCCACACGCCAAGCAGTTTTTGGATATCCAACGTTTCAGCGCGCGCATCCAAAGCAATACGCCATCCATCCAAACCCACATCCGCACGACCACTGGCGATCACGGTTTGCCCGTCTTCGCGCAGCATCAGTTGACCGATATCAAGGCGAAACGGGTCAAACACCACCCGCATATCCAAATCAGCCTGCTCCAATGTAACGGGGGTATCGTAAAGATTGTTCGGGTTTGCCGTGACACTGCTTAAACTGAATTGCCCAAGCAACGCCTCGGGCCAGCCGCCTGGCGCTTTCTGCAAGCGCGCACGTCCCTCGCCACGCGCTTCGATCCAAGGGGATTTGATGTTCAACTCTGTGAACTCAAGGATATTCTCTTCAGGCTCGTATGTGAAATACGCCTGTGCCCCGTCAAACGGAACCGGCTGGGCTTCGTCTTCGGGTTGAACCACACCTTCACCAATCTGCAAGGTCGCACTTAAAACACCGAGGTCGCCGTTTTCGTTCACATCCGTGCGAAATGAACCTGAGATTGGCGCGCGCAATGCTTCCATCCAAGCAAGCGCTTCGCTTTGGCTGGCAATATCTTGAGACGGCGCATCCGCAAGGGACACACCAATGCGCGCGGCTGGCGATCCAATCGCACTTTCATAGCTGACTTCTAGCGTGGTGGCGTAATCCTGCCCCCCAAGGAGCGCGAAATCTGCCCCAATGGTGAGTTGTTCAGTATCGGTGTTTACCCGCACGCGCCCGCCATCCACCGTCCACGCGCGCCCCGCACGGGCATCTTCGTATAAAACCGTCAGACTGTTGGCCGAGACTTCGCGCAGATATTTCAACTCTGGGATCACCAGAATTTGATCCACATCTTCGATCAGCCCCAACAGGCTGGCACCCTCACCACTGGCTTGGATAGACGTTCCAATCGTAAGATCAAAACTACCATTCGCGCTGCGGCGCAGCTTCATCAAGGCCCCAGAGAGCGAAATTTTTTTAGGTAAAAACTGCCCCCGAAAAGCCGCAGGAAACGCGGCCCGTACACTGAGTTCGCTCAATGACACAAAGGGCAATCCCGTCTCGTCTTTCACTGTTAGGTTCTGAAAAAACACCCTTGGACTTAGGTCAGAGGGTTCAATGCGCAGTGACATAATCCCCAACCCAACATCCAAATCTGGAAAGGCCTCGGCGATTTTTTGATCTATACTTTCTTGAAGCCAATCCGGCGCGCGCACATCGCGGCCGATCAGCAAAACAAACCCAATCAAAAGCGCGACGCCAAATCCGCCAAGGCCCGTCAAAACCGCCCACGTGACGTGACGCATACGAAAGTGGCGCACGCGCGGCTGCGGTGTTTGCGTCTCCTCAGGCAATTGCGGCGCGTCACTCATACAAACTGCTGTGCCCTTTATCCGCTTAGCTGTCACTCTATTGTCTACGCTCTTGTAATATGAAACCTAAGTGAGGGAAACCAAGGGAAAGCCAAATGATTGATATCGGTGACAAAGCGCCAAACTTCACGCTGCCTGCAAGTGGAAGCACAACGATTAGCTTGGCAGATGCCAAGGGTCCTGTCGTTTTGTTCTTCTATCCTCGTGACGACACACCCGGGTGCACCAAAGAAGCAATTGCATTCACAGGTATGGAAGCTGAATTTGCAGAGCTCGGCGTCACGATCTGGGGGATTTCCGCGGATAGCGTTGCCAGCCATGACAAATTCGCAGCCAAACACGGACTTACAATGCCGCTTCTGTCTGATGAGGACAACGCGACCTGTGACGCTTACGGCGTGTGGAAAGAGAAGAACATGTACGGCAAAAAGTTTATGGGCATCGAACGCGCAACGTTCTTGATCGGGGCTGACGGCACGATCGCCCAAGTTTGGCGCAAAGTGAAAGTGCCTGAACATGCTGAGGCTGTCTTAGAGGCCGCGAAGGCGCTAACCGCATGAAACCTTTGGCGCAAATGGCGCTGGACGTTCTACAAACGGCGGATGGGCGCGAAAAAACCGCGTTGTCACACAAATACGCGGCTGAATGGCGCGCCGCGCGCGCGAGCGGTGTCTTGCCTGAAATCGGAACGGCCACTCCGCCGAACCACCCTGCCCGCCCTGATAAACCTGACCTTCTCTCCCCACGCGACGTACCGCGTCGCAAACCCGGTTCAGAACGAGGCCGCATCGCACTTTTGCACGCTGTCGCACATATCGAACTCAACGCAGTCGACTTGCACTGGGATATCATCGCGCGTTTCACCCACATTCCTTTGCCTGCGGGGTTTTATGATGACTGGGTCAGCGCGGCAGACGATGAATCCAAACATTTCAACCTCATGTGCGATTGCCTTGAAGAATTAGGCAGCTTTTACGGCGCCTTGCCCGCACACGCGGGAATGTGGCGCGCTGCTGAGGACACCGCAGAGGACTTTATGGGTCGTCTCGCAGTGGTTCCCATGGTTCTAGAGGCGCGCGGACTTGATGTCACATCCGGCATGATCAAGCTATTTCAAAAGGCAAATGCCGACAGCGCCGTCGCAGCCCTTGAAACAATCTACGCCGAGGAAGTAAGCCATGTTGCTTATGGTTCAAAATGGTTCAATTTCATATGCGGGCGCGAAAACCTTGATCCAAAAGAGGTCTTTCACACGCTTGTACGGACATACTTTCACGGACTGCTGAAACCGCCGTTCAACGAAGAAAAACGCGCTGATGCAGGGATACCGCCTGATTTTTACTGGCCTCTCACCGAAGAATTGACCGCGCAAAACGAAAGCTAAGTCACGCATCACCCTCTTTTCACTAGGCGATTTATCGCCACAGGTCACTGAAAACCTGCAATAAAGCGCTGGCTCATGGCCAAATCACTTGCGCCAAAGCGACCCGCTGTCTATTGATCTCTCAAGGCGACGCTGGCCCTCTTTAAAAGAGGGCTAAAATGATCGCCAAATATTGGGTTTGGGACAAAAAGGGATGCTGGTTTGCAAAAGCGGCTTTCGATGAAGATTAATTCGCTATTAGAGCGCCATTTTCCTGAACGCAGATTATTTCTGCGCTCGGATGCTGACACGCGCTTTATACGTTTGCGACCCGTAACACAGCTGCTTGGCTTTGCCGGTTCTGCTGCGATCGTAGGCTGGGCGATTATCGCCACTTCAATTCTTTTGATGGACAGCATCGGTTCTGGCAATTTCCGTGATCAAGCGAAACGTGATCAAGATGCGTATGAGCGTCGCCTGAATGAACTGTCCGCAGAACGCGACGCGCGTGCCGCCGAGGCCCTTGCCGCACAAGAGCGTTTCAACGCAGCGCTTAGCCAGATTTCAATCATGCAGTCTGAACTGTTGAATTCAGAAACCAGCCGACGTGAATTAGAGACTGGGATCGAGGTCATCCAAACGACCCTGCGCAAAACGATGAAAGATCGTGAAAGCGCACGCGATCAGGTCGCAGCACTATCCGATGGCGGCACCAATACGGCCGCAAATAGCGCGACAGATGATGCCGCTTTGAATTTCCTGACCGCTGCTTTGGAGACGACCGCGAAAGAACGTGACCAAGTTGTTGCCGATGCTCAGGATGCCCTTCTCAAAGCAGAAGAAATGAAGTCTGAAATTGAAGTGATGTCTGATAAGAACGACCAGATATTCCGTCAACTTGAAGAAGCAATGACCGTTTCGGTAAAGCCACTCGACAAAATGTTCAGCGCCGCGGGCATGAATACAGACCGTATTCTGAATGAAGTGCGCAAAGGATATTCTGGCCAAGGTGGCCCCCTAATGCCACTTAGCTTTTCCACACGAGGCGGATCTGCCGTTTCAGCAAATACTCAACGTGCCAACGACATTCTCAAAGATATGGATCGCTTGAACCTGTATCGCATTGCAGCCCAAAAGGCGCCGTTTGCGAACCCTGTCAAAAGCGCTTTCCGCTTTACATCTGGGTTCGGGCGTCGCTGGGGACGCATGCACAAAGGCACAGACTTTGCCGCGCCACATGGCACGCCAATCTATTCTACCGCTGACGGCGTCGTTATCCACAGTGGATGGCTGTCGGGCTACGGTAAGCTTGTGAAAATTCAGCACCAGTTTGGAATTGAAACCCGGTACGCCCATCTTTCAAAACTTCGCGTTAAAGTTGGTCAAAGGGTATCGCGCGGTCAACGCATTGGTGATATGGGAAACACTGGACGTTCCACCGGGACCCATCTACATTACGAATTACGTGTCGGCGGAAAAGCCGTTAATCCGATGATCTACATTAAGGCTGCAAACGATGTTTTCTAAAAGCAAAATCAATGAGCCCGGCGCAAAAGCGGACGGCACATCTCCCACTGCATCTACGGAGGCGTCATCTGCACCCGCAGTTCCGCCACGTGCGAGCGAATACAAGGCCTCTGCCCCAAAGGCAAAGCCACCGGCATCCATCTTGTCTGCGGACCTGCATGTGACTGGAAACATGAAGACAACCGGCGATATCCAGGTTGAAGGCACTGTTGAGGGCGACATTCGTGCGCACCTACTGACGATCGGTGAGACAGCTACAATCAAGGGCGAAGTCATTGCAGACGACGTTGTTGTAAATGGTCGTATCGTAGGTCGTGTACGCGGCCTTAAGGTGCGTCTTACGTCGACCGCACGTGTTGAGGGTGACATCATCCACAAGACAATCGCGATCGAAAGTGGTGCGCACTTTGAAGGATCCGTTCAGCGTCAAGATGATCCACTGAACACAAAAGGCGCTTCCAAAGTGCCAACTGGCGCATCGAAATCCGAGTGATTTCCATCGCTGCATTGAATTCGAACGAGGGTCGCAAACTGCGGCCCTTTTTCATGGGCATCACTCCTTTACGGGCAGCGCGATGATCAAAACGTATGATGCTTTTCTAGGGTCCACTCCAAAAACGGTTGCCCCCGACCCCTTCGCCAAACTGGGTTGGTCGGCGTTCTTCTCGCAGCAAATCGACGCAGATGTGATGATCCAAACGCCCCCCATTCGCATCACGTCCGTACATCGCAGTGGTTTAGAATATCAGGGCAAAGACCTAAATGGCGTATTGCCTCCGCGCCAAGATGCAACTGTCGGTGATTGGTTCCTGCATAATTCAGCAAGTCCACGCGAAAGCACATTGCTGGACCGTAAGAGCCTGATCAAACGTCGCTCGCCTGGCAAAGATCGGTTCGAGCAATTAATAGCGGCTAACATCGACACGGCTTTCATCGTCACCTCCTGCAATGCCGATTTCAACATCGCACGGCTAGAGCGTTACGTCGCGCTCGCCTTTGATGCAGATGTGACACCTGTAATTTTAATCACCAAGCCCGACCTAAGCCCTGATCCCGAGATTTTCCTGGAAGAGGCCCGCAGTATTTCCGATCTTGTGGCTGTCAAAGCCGTAAATTCGACATCCCCCGAGGCCGCAGATCAACTTGCTGAGTGGTGCACCACAGGCCAGACCGTGGCGTTCCTTGGATCCTCTGGTGTCGGCAAATCCACTCTCACCAACGCGCTGTTCGGCACGCAAGACATCGAAACTGGCGACGTGCGGATTGGTGATAGCAAGGGACGACACACGACCACGCGGCGGCAATTACACTTTTTACCCAACGGGTGCGCTGTGCTCGACACGCCGGGCATGCGTGAAATTCAATTGACCGATGCAGCATCCGGTGTTGGCGATCTCTTCGCTGATCTTGCCTTGCTACAAACACAGTGCAAATTCCGCAATTGCGCTCATATGAGCGAACCAGATTGTGCTATAAAAGCAGCCCTTGCTCGCGGAGACATTGATCGTGCGCGCGTCGATCGCTGGCAAAAACTGGTGCATGAAGATGCATTCAACACGGCCTCTTTGACTGAGCGCAAGCACAAAGAAAAGAACTTAAGTAAGATCATTAAGTCACTGGATTTGAAAAAGAAAAAATAACCTGATCAGTCTTCCAGATCCGCGCCCCAATATAGAAAATCCAACCAAGTTTGATGCAGCTCTTTCTGCACGCGTGCTAATTTGCGGCCGACCTTGTCCAACTCATGAGGGCTTGGCGCGCGCGGCTTGCGCAACAGTTTCATCCCCGCTTCCTTCGGCGTTTTGTTAGCTTTGCGCAGATTACAGCTTTGACAGGCCGCGACAATGTTCTCAAACGTCGCAGGCCCTTTGCGTGAGCGCGGCAGAACGTGATCAAACGTCAGTTCCTTGGCCGCTTTCTTTGTGCCGCAATACTGGCAGCAGAACCCGTCGCGCAGAAACAAATTGTAGCGCGTAAAGGCCGCATTCTTGCGTCTGTGATACTGGCGCAGGCATACGACTGCGGGCACCTCAAAGGCTTGCGTGGCCGAACGCACAGCCAAATCTTCGTATGTTTTCAACTGGATGACACGGTCTTGCAAAACGGCTGTCATAGCTTCTTGCCATGACCATGTGGACAGCGGCATCCAGCTAAGCGGTTGCATATCTGCGTTCAAAACCAATGTGCGATGCGCCTCTAAGCGGTGCACGTGTTGGTCGGGTTCGGTTAGACTTATGTCCATGACAAGCCCCCCGATAAGGGGTGCTTTGCCAAGCAGCTTTGGTTGCCTTTGAGCGTTAACCTTTTGAAGCCCATGTCTCCTATGGGTGACCTTATGGACGCAGGACTAGTCCTGCCCCTTCATAAGGCCACTATATATTGGGTTCACCGTCTGGCAAGCGTCATGATCGCGCGCCTTAAAGGTTAAGTTTATCACGCATGAATGCCAGCGCGACAGACAGGCCATCAGGCGCAATCCCATGTGCTATGCCCTTCATAATATGCGCAAACACATCCTCAAAGCCCGCCTTTTGCAGCGCGTCTGCCGCATCGGGCAGCGATTGCACAG
The DNA here is from genome assembly GCF_018607965.1 of Planktotalea sp. Classification (GTDB taxonomy): domain Bacteria; phylum Pseudomonadota; class Alphaproteobacteria; order Rhodobacterales; family Rhodobacteraceae; genus Planktotalea. The sequence goes on along the minus strand of NZ_JABBAM010000035.1, from coordinate 40,006 downwards.
GCACAACATCGTCCTGATCGCCGTGCACCAACAGGATCGGAGGACGCACGACTACGTCGTCGATCAGATCCTCGGGCGCGAGCAAACGACCAGAGAAGCCAACAACACCCGCAACCGCATCTTCGCGACGCGGAGCCACATGCAGCGCCATCATTGTGCCTTGGGAGAAGCCAAATAGAACGACCTGCTCTGGCAGAACGTCCTCATCCACCATCAAAGCGTCCAGAAATGAATTTAGGTCAGAAATCGCTGACATCATGCCGCGCTCTGATTCTTCCTCAGATGATCCATCAATCCACGGGATCGGGAACCACTGGAACCCCATCGGAGCGCCCGCGCAATCCTCTGGTGCATCGGGGGCCACGAACAACGTGTCAGGCAGATGTTCACCAAGCGGATCCGCAAGGCCCAAAAGGTCCGCGCCATTCGCGCCGTAGCCGTGTAGGAACACAACGACTGAACGTACCTCGCCCGAAATTGGCTCTTTGCGCACTGCATTTAGAACTCGTGTCATCTGATCCCTTCCCTTGATTTAACAACGCGGTAGTAGGCCCAAAGTACGCGCGCTGCAACCGAACGCCACGGCGACCAATCCGCCGCAATGACGCGCATCTGCTTTTCCTTGGGCCGTTCTGGTAGATCCAGCAATACCTTGGCCGCTTCTTGCAAGGCCAAGTCACCGTGCGCAAAGACATCCGCACGACCAAGGCTGAACATCGCGTAGATTTCAGCCGTCCATTGGCCAATGCCAGTCACCTGCGTCAACGTCTTGATAACCTCCTCGGACGGCAAATCGCGCAGCGCATCATAATCAAAGCGCGCCTCGGCCAACGCGCGAGAATAGCGCATCTTTTGTATGCTCAGGCCCCCCGCCCGCAAATCTTCATCCGTGGCCCGCGCAATCGCGTCTTCTGTTGTCAGACCCAACCCTTCCATGCGCCCCCAAATAGCGTTGGCCGACGCGACCGATACCTGCTGCCCCATGATCGCATTCAGCAATTGCGCAAAGCCTTCAGGCTTTAGACGCAAGGGCAAAGGACCCGTTTCCACCATCGCAGTTTTGAAACGCGGATCGTAGTTCGCAAGCCAATCCGCCCCCTCCAACACACACGCATCACCTGTGATAATCCGCTCATCCATGTGACGCGCCCCATTCAGTTGCGTGTTCTAGTGTTGTGACGGTTGTCGCATCTGGCATAGCAGGGCGTTCGATCATCCCAACCCTTAGGTTCAGGCGACGTGCTGCGTCCAGCTTGGAGAAACTTGAACGACCGCCTGCGTTCTTCACGATCAGCCAATCGATGTCAAATTTTTGAAATATCGCTGTTTCATCTTCGACCGAGAACGGTGGACGTCCGATCAAGAACTCGCCATTCGGAAACGGGAAAGGCCCGGTTGGCGGATCGATCTGGCGGCATATCAAGCGACACGATGATAGGTTTTCAAAACGCTCCAACGTTTGGCGCCCCGTTGCAAGGAAGACGGTTGAATTTGGCTTGATGTGGTTTGCGGCGTCTGCTTCATCTTTCAGCGACGTCCAATCGTCAGCTTCGGTTGGTGTCCAAGCAGGGCGCAGAAACAAGCAATACGGGATATTCAACGCCGCGCACACGCGCGCAGAGCGATGTGTGATGTTGCTTGCAAAGGGGTGCGTCGCATCTAGCACCGCTGATATTGCGTTTTTCTGCAGAAACTCTACGAACCCTTCAGCACCGCCAAAACCGCCAATGCATGTTGGCACGTCCTGCGCACGTGGTGTCCGCGTTGCACCTGCCAAAGACGAGACCACATCGATGCCCTGCGCATGCAGCCTCATTGCAATGTCGCGCCCTTCGCGCGTGCCAGACAGGATCAAAACTGTCATGCGCGCGCCAAGACCTCACCTTTGCGATCGATCACCACCACATCCGCTGCGATGCTGTCTGGGATCATTGAACGGATCGTCACAAGCGCGTTTTTGGCAACCCAGTCCGCCATGGGATTTCCAACAGTTTCATAGGCTTGCAGTGCGGTGTTCATTCCAGCAACATCTGGCCGCCCTAAGACATTCGCTAAGGCCACTAGATCCACTTGCGAACGACCTGAATGCAAATCGCGCGCGCCTTGGGCAAGTTTGGTCATCTTTCCGATGCCCCCACCAATCGTGATCCGTGGCACAGGATGTTTCGCCAAGTACTTCAGCAGCCCCCCCACAAAGTCCCCCATATCAAGCATCGCGTGATCTGGCAGATCGCACAGCCCTTGCACCACACGTTCGCTGGTTGCGCCCGTACAGCCCGCCACATGCGGTAGGCCCTCCGCACACGCCACATCAATCCCGCGATGGATCGAGGCGATCCAAGCAGCGCAGCTAAACGGACGCACGATCCCCGTGGTTCCAAGGATCGACAGACCGCCGATAATTCCCAAACGCGGGTTCCACGTTTTTTCGGCCAGCTCAGCCCCATTCGGAACGCTGAGCGTGATCTTGATGTCAGGTGCTTCGCCCAATCGCGCGGCGCTATCGCGCACGACGGCTTGCATCATCTCGCGCGGGACAGGGTTGATTGCCGGTTCACCAACCGCAATCGGCAAGCCCGGTCGTGTGACTTGGCCGATACCTGTGCCACCCTTGAAAACGATGCCTCCGTCCGAGACGTCAACCCGCGCCTCGATCAGCGCTTGGTGCGTCACGTCTGGATCGTCGCCTGCATCCTTGATAATTGCCGCATAAGCCCAACTATCACCGATCTCGCTGCGCTCTATCGCGAAAACTGGTGTTTCACCGCGTGGTAGCGTGATTTGAACAGAAGATGGCACGCGCCCTTCCCACAGGCCACCAAGAGCGGCTTGAACCGCGGCGGTCGCGCACGCACCTGTGGTCCAACCACGGCGCAATTCTTTTTCTGGCGTCCTGCTCATGACGCGGACCATAGCGATGCATTTGCATGCCGCCAATTCCTCATTGCATGTCGCTTGCCCACTTTCGTTTGAATTGCGCACGGGTCATAAGACCCTATGAGCGATTCACTTTCTTCCCTGCCCGCATTGCCGGGCAATGACTGGCCAGAATTCCAACCCGGTTGGGTCTGGCTTGCTGGTGCTGGTCCGGGTGATCCTGGGCTTTTGACGTTGCACGCGTTGAATGCGCTGCGCCAAGCCGACGTGATCGTGTATGACGCGCTGGTTCAAAGCGCGATTTTGGAGTGGGCCCCGCAAGCCGAGCATATCTTTGCAGGTAAGCGCGGCGGTAAACCATCTGCCAAGCAGCGTGATATTTCATTGCATCTGGTGGAATTCGCTCGCGCGGGCAAACGCGTGTTGCGCCTAAAGGGTGGTGATCCGTTCGTATTCGGGCGTGGCGGCGAAGAAGGTCAGACGCTTGTACAGCACGGCGTCCCTATTCGTATAATTCCCGGCATTAGCGCGGGGATTGGCGGGTTGGCCTATGCAGGTATTCCCGTGACGCACCGCGATGTAAACCAATCTGTGACCTTTGTGACGGGCCATGACCAGACAGGCGACACACCGTCATCGCTGAATTGGAAAGCCATCGCAGACGGCGCACAAGTGCTGGTCATTTACATGGGCATGAAGCATGTGGACCGGATTGCGAAAGCACTTTTAGATGCTGGCCGTGATCCATCCGAACCCGCTGCTGTCGTGACATCCGCAACGACCTCAGATCAGCATGTGTTGGAAACCACGCTTGGCACAATGGCCGAAGACATCGCAAAGGCAGACCTTAAGCCGCCGTCGATTCTGTGCATTGGACGATCTGTTCTGATGCGCCAAGCGCTTGATTGGCAGAGCATGGCACAGGGTTTTGAGCCGCGTGACACAGATCCTTTGGGACGAGGCCGACCCGCGGAATTGTCATGAGACCCCATAGCGGTCTGATCATTGCAGCACCCGCGTCCGGGTCTGGCAAAACTACCATCACCCTCGGATTGCTGCGCGCATTTAAGCGAAATGGAATTTCTGTACGAGGAGCTAAATCTGGCCCCGACTATATAGACCCGCGCTTTCACGAAGCTGCGTCTTGTATGCCTTGTTTCAATTTGGATGCCTGGGCGATGCAGCCAAAGCGTATCGCAACATTGGCTGCAGGGGATGCGTCCCTTATAATTGAAGGCGCGATGGGGTTGTTTGACGGCGCACCACCGGATGGGCGTGGGTCTGTTGCAGACTTGGCCCGTATGTTGAGATTGCCCGTAATCTTGGTCGTGGACGCCGCGCGCATGGCGCACTCTATTGCGCCTTTGGTAGCAGGTTTTGCGCGTCATGATCCCGATATCGACGTTGCAGGTGTGATCCTAAACAAGGTCGGCAGTGAACGACATGAGCGTATTTTGCGCCTTGCGTTAGCGCCACTTGGTTTGCCCGTCCTTGGCGCAATTCCACGACGTGCAGGCATCGAAACGCCCTCGCGACACTTGGGATTGGTGCAAGCGCAAGAGCGCGATGATCTGGATGCATTCATCGAGCGCGCAGCAGATTTGGTTGAACAGCGCATTGATCTCAATGCGCTTTCCCTTTTGGCAACCTCTCTCTCTGAGACCGATTTTTCGAGAAAAATCGCGCCCCCCGCACAACGGATCGCAATTGCACAAGATCGCGCCTTTGCCTTTGCTTACCCGCACATCCTAAAAGACTGGCGCGATGCGGGTGCTGAAATTCTGCCGTTTTCACCCCTAGCCAATACCGCACTTCCAGAAAACGATTTCGTTTTCTTGCCCGGTGGCTATCCAGAACTTTTCGCAGGCCACCTTGCGGGCGCGTCGACCTTTCTTAGCTCTTTGCGCAAACACAGCGAAGCCAAACCGGTCTACGGCGAGTGCGGTGGCTACATGCTGCTGGGCGATAGCCTGACTGACGCGAACGGAACACGGCACGCAATGGCGGGGCTGCTGCGCTTGGAAACATCATTCGCCAAACGTAAACTTCACCTTGGATATCGACAATTAGGCGCTACAAAAGGTCCCTTCTTAGGCCAGTGGAACGCTCATGAGTTTCATTACGCCAGTACCATCAGCGCAAAAGGTACTTCCCTGTTCAAAGCCAGAGATGCCGAAACGACAACCCTGCCCGACATGGGTTTGACGTTAGGTAACGTGTCAGGTTCCTTCGCCCATATCATCGATCAAGCCTAAGCACGCTTGCTTGAACGCAAAAGCAGGTTTAACGCAGAATCTATGACCCAAGCAATATCCTCTCCCCGCCGCACCGTCGTCATTCTTGTTCTTGCCCAGGCTTTGCTTGGTGCGCAGATGCCGATGCTCTTCATTATCGCGGGGCTTGCCGGGCAATCGCTTGCCTCAAACATCTGTTTTGCCACACTTCCAATTTCGATGATCGTCATCGGCTCCATGTGTGCTGCGACGCCGATTTCATCTGTGATGCAACGCTACGGACGCCGCGCAGGATTCTGGATTGGAACCTTTGGTGGTGCAATGGGCGGTCTGATTGGGGCAATCGCGCTTTACTACGCATCGTTCCCGCTGTTCCTTGTTGGTAGCTTTTTCACAGGTCTGTATATGAGCGCGCAAGGCTTTTACCGCTTCGCCGCCGCCGATACGGCCAGCCCAGAATTCCGCCCCAAAGCGATTTCATACGTGATGGCAGGTGGCCTTGCCGCCGCGATCATCGGGCCACAATTGGTGAAGCTCACGGCTGAGGCCTACGCAATCCCGTTCATTGGAACATACGCTGTGGTCATCGCGATTAACGTGATCGGCTCTGCGTTGTTTTTGTTCATCAACATCCCCCCCCCCGCAGCGCCAGACGCGGACGCACCTGCGGCCAAAAGCCGTTGGGAGCTGATCAAAACACCCCGCATCGCCGTCGCGATGATCTGTGGCATGGTATCTTACGCACTGATGAACCTTGTAATGACCTCAACGCCTTTGGCCGTCGTCGGTTGTGGATACACAACGAATAACGCAGCAGACGTGGTGTCTGGCCACGTTCTGGCCATGTTCATTCCGTCCTTCTTTACGGGTCATCTGATCGCACGCTTTGGCGTGGAAAAAATCGTCGGAATGGGCCTCATCATTCTTGCCGCGGCAGGCATCGTTGCCTTGAACGACGTAGAACTTGAAAACTTCTTCCTCGCCCTGATCCTGCTTGGGATCGGTTGGAACTTTGGATTCATCGGCGCCACGGCAATGTTAACCGCTTCGCACGGCCCGCAGGATCGTGGGCGTGTACAGGGTATGAACGATTTGTTTGTGTTCGGCGGTGTGACGATGGCATCCCTTGCTTCTGGTGGTTTGATGAACTGTTCTGGCGGTGATCCTGTTCAAGGCTGGGCAGCCGTAAACCTTGCGATGATCCCGTTCTTGTTGCTGGCCGGCTCTGCCCTAATTTGGTTGATGATGCGCGATGACAGCTCTGACGCAGCTCTCGCCTAGGCTACCAACGCCCAAGCAAAGCCGCTTTGGACAGACGCAAGGTTGAGGAGACGCTGGACACAGCCAAGGCTCCTTCAACCACCAACCCCGGATGTTTCTGGGCTTTGCACAAAATCGGTTCAACCTGCCACATGGAAATGCAGGATTCTTTAGCCAGTTTACCTCGCGACTTACGCGCGATGTTCAAACGCCTCAGTCCTTCAGTTGCCAAGTCTGCAATCGCTTCACGGCGACCATCCAACAACGGGATACGCTTTGCCGCTTCTAGTGCTGGGATCGCTTGTAAGAACCCCGCAAGGCCAGCCGCAAAACCAGCGTCATATGCGACCTGCTGATCCGCTTGGCCCAGTGCATCTGCACATGCGAACAACAGTCCACCTGCCGTGCGCTCTAGATAGGACGTGAACGCGGCTTCATCCTCAAACGGATCTTTATAAATGTCCCAACGGCGCGCAGCGATCAGATCATCTAACGCTTCTGCGCCTGTTTTGCTCAGAATTTTGGACAGCGGTGTCGCGACTTCGTGACAGCGCACATCTGTGCCCTCAACGATCTGTTCAATCACATCGCGCCACCACTGCAAACGCATCTCTGCAATCATCGGTTCCTGCGTCACCCAAGGGGCACGCGAGATTTCAACATTGGCCGCATAGATCGGAAATAGAATGGCGCGCTTGCTTGCGGGTGCAGCCATTGCCGCGCGAAAGCGATCGGGATCGCCTTTTTCCACAATGGCGGCGCAGGCGTGCCAGTCAGGCGCGTCCCTCATTTAAACACCGCGCGAATTGCCGCGATGGCTTCATCCCCCTCGACAATGGCCAAATGATCAATGCCGTCAACGATTTCATATGTGCCTTTGTTTGTCACAGCGCTCATCACCTCTTCATATTTGTCCGCATAGAACGCTTCGTCGTCGCTGCCAACCACAAGAGTAAAATCTGGCAGAGCTGCGATATCCTTTAAATAATCCTCGC
>NZ_JABBAM010000035.1:0-32540 GCF_018607965.1 Planktotalea sp. | reverse complement strand
GTTGTCAATCAGCGCACCGTGTTCGCCTCCAGCAAAGCGCACCACAAGTCCGCCACCAGAGGAATGACCAAGCATCACAACTTGCTGGCCCTGTACGGCCTCTGCTTGGATCAGGTCGGCCAAATCATCCTCCATCTGGTCGATGTAATCCACATCGCCGCGACGCTTTGGCGTAGCACCATGACCGCGCAAATCAACTGCAAGCACATGTGCATCTTGCAATAGGTTTTGCGCCATTGCGTTGTATTGCAAACCGTTCCAGCCAGAGCCGTGGATCAAAATTAGCAAGGGCTTGCTTGCGTCTTGCATTCCATATTTGCGCACTGGCATCGTCCAAACATCACGTGTTTCGATTTGTGCTGGCTCAGGTGCAGTTTGCAAATTACCAGCCAAAGCGGATTCAAAATTCAACGTCTCGCCGGTCTGTATCACGTCCATTTTCTTAGGCCATTGCGATGCAACCAGACCAAAGGGAACCAGCCCGATAATGCATAGGCTCACTGCAATAAAATGTATAAATTTCAAAAACATGCTAATCGTCTTTCACGTAAAATATATCATGCACAGTTAAATTGAGCACCTGTGCGATTTGCATTGAGAGCAGCGTGGACGGGGTGAACACGTGGTTTTCGATCGTGTTGATCGTTTTGCGTGACACGCCGACCGCATCCGCAAGTGAGGCTTGGGTGAACCCCTGCTCTGTGCGCAGGGTTTTGAGGGTGTTGTGTAGCTTTGCCATGCCCTAGCTTCTCAATGTAATGACGCAAAAGGCCAGCATCGGTGCGGCACCTGTGGCAGTACCCATCGAGGCGAATGCAGTGACCGAACAAATCCAACCAAGCGTTAAGAACACTGCAAAGACTGGATAAAGCAGAATTGCAAACCAATAGGCAAACTGCTGAGCGCGGCTCCATTCAATTTGGTAGAATTAATCAAAGGCGGCGTCTGCAGTTCGCCGTCCTGCTGAAATAGCTGACACCCAGATTAATGCCGCCGCCGCAAAACCAGCAATGCCAGGCAACCAAGGCGACATTGGGTTAGGCGTATTCGTTGCAAGAGCCGCAACGCTATAGCTGGCACAGACCAATCCAGCCGCCGCGAAGCCAAAAAACCTAATCTTAGTGAGTGTATCTGTATTCATGTCTTTTGCCCCTCTAAGTAACCTATAGGTGACATGGGTAGGAAAGGTGACATGTAACGTCAAGGTTACTTCGTGAATTTTTCACCGGTATCGCGGATCAGCTTCCATTGGATCGCATCGATCAAAGCTTCAAAACTCGCATCAACAATGTTTGCCGACGCCCCGACCGTGCTCCAACGATTCCCTTTAGAATCAACGCTGTCGATGATCACGCGCGTCACCGCCTCTGTGCCGCTTTGATTGATCCGCACCTTGAAATCCACAAGGCGCATATCGTCGATCATCTCTTGATATTGACCCAAATCCTTGGCGAGCGCTTTGGACAACGCGTTCACAGGACCACGATCTGATCCCGTGTCATCCATAGATTCGCTAACGGACAGCTTCTTTTCGCCGTCGATTTTCACCACAACAACAGCCTCGGACAAAGATACCATCTTGTCGTATTTATTCTTGCGCCGCTCGACCGTGACTTTGTAACGCTTTACTTCAAAGAAGTTTGGCAGTTGGTTCAAAGCGCGCCTCGCGAGCAGCTCGAAACTGGCCTGCGCGGTGTCATAGGAATACCCCAGCGCTTCGCGCTCTTTGATTTCGTCCAACAAATAGCCAAGCGCCGGATCGCCTTTTTCCACGCTCAATCCCGCCTCTGACAAGCGGCGACGCAGATTAGACTGCCCTGCTTGGTTGGACATTGGAATGACGCGTTCGTTGCCGACGATTTCGGGTTCGATGTGTTCGTATGTGCTGGGGTTTTTCAGGATCGCAGAGGCATGCAACCCCGCTTTATGGGCAAAGGCTGAACTGCCGACGAAAGGCGCTTGGCGCAGGGGCACGCGGTTCAAGATATCGTCTAGCTTATGCGACATCTGTTTCAGCGATTTCAGCGCCTCAAGCGTGACGCCTGTTTCGAATTTGCTGGCGTAGGGTTCTTTCAGCAGCAGGATTGGGATCAGCGTGGTCAGGTTGGCATTGCCGCAGCGTTCGCCCAGCCCATTCAGCGTGCCCTGAACTTGGCGCGCGCCCGCGTCGATGGCTGCCAAAGAACAGGCGACCGCGTTAGCCGTGTCGTCATGTGTGTGGATGCCGAGATTTTCGCCCTTTATCCCCGACGCGATGACAGCCTTGGTGATTTCGCTGATCTCAGCAGGCAAAGTCCCGCCGTTGGTGTCACACAAGACAACCCAACGCGCGCCAGCCTCAATGGCGGCGTGCAGGATTTCAAGCGCGTAGTCTGGATCGGCTTTGTACCCGTCAAAGAAGTGTTCTGCATCAAACAGCGCCTCGCGCCCTTCGCCCACAATGTGCGAGAAAGAAGCGGCGATGTTGGCCGTGTTCTCGGCCTTGGTGATGCCAAGCGCATCGGACACGTGAAAGGCGCTGGATTTACCAACAAGGCAGACCGCGCCTGTGCCCGCTTGCATGACTTGGGCCAGCACATCATCGTTTTCAGCCGAACGCCCTGCCCGTTTGGTCATGCCAAATGCGGTCATCATCGCGCGGGTCTTGGGCGCTTCGTCAAAGAACGCGGAATCCGTGGGGTTCGCGCCGGGCCAGCCGCCCTCGATGTAGTCGAGGCCAAGCTGGTCAAGCATTTCAGCGATCTGAATCTTTTCTACAGTGGAAAACTGAACGCCTTGGGTTTGCTGCCCATCGCGCAAAGTCGTGTCGTAGAGATAGAGGCGTTGTTTGGTCATCACGTATCCCCCCGCTTGATATTGTGGAGCCGGTCAGCATCGAAACTTTGTGTGGGCTTCAACTCAACGGTTTCCTTCGTCATGCGCACTTCCAAACCAGCAGATTTTGCGTCACTTTTCAGTCGATCCACTTCGGTGAAATCGCTATTCAACATCGCAGCATTACGCGCCGAGCGCAGCCATCCTTCAACTTGCAGGATCTTCTCGTGATCCAGTCCACCACCCATGCTGGACGCGACCCACTCGCCTAACTCATCCGTCAAAAGCCCTAGCAATTGCGCAGATCGCTTCAGAACTGCGGGATCCCCTTTGCGCGCAATTTCGTGCAACACTTGAATCGCCTTGTGCGTATTCAAATCATCGGCCAACGCCGCAATTACCTCATCAGCGGGAGCATTCGCAATAACGATCCCGTCTGTTTTGGCGTGCCAACCGCGCAAAGTGCGTTCCGCCTCAGCCCGTTTTGTTTCGGTCCAATCCATCGGCTTCCTGTAATGCGTACTCAGCATCACAAACCGGATCACTTCCCCCGCAACCCCTTGATCCAGCAAATCGCGCACAGTGAAGAAGTTGCCAAGCGACTTGGACATCTTTTTGCCCTCGACCTGCAACATCTCGTTGTGCATCCATATGTTTGCAAAATCATGGCCAACGCATTTTGATTGAGCGATCTCATTCTCATGGTGCGGGAACATCAGATCGTTGCCACCGCCGTGAATATCAAAGCTCTCGCCCAGAATTTCACGCGCCATGGCAGAGCATTCAATGTGCCACCCCGGGCGACCTTTGCCCCAAGGGCTGTCCCAGCCGGGAGTGTCTGCATCTGAGGGTTTCCACAGAACAAAATCCATCGGATTACGCTTGTAAGGTGCAACTTCGACGCGTGAACCTGCGATCATATCATCGATGCTGCGACCAGAAAATTTGCCATAGTCCTGATAGCTTTTGACCGAAAACAGTACGTGACCTTCGGCCTCGTAAGCGAACCCCTTTTCGATCAGGTCAGCCGACATATCCACCATTGGCTGAATGTACTCGGTCGCGCGCGGCATGTGGTTGGGGTGCATCGCGCCGACTGCGTCCATATCCGCCAGATAAAGCGCAATCGTGCCATCCGTGATCTCGCGAATAGATTGCCCTGTCTCGGCGGCACGCGCGTTGATCTTGTCGTCCACATCCGTGAAATTGCGCACGTAGGTCACATTGTCGTCGCCGTACACATGGCGCAGCAAACGAAACAGCGTGTCAAAGATAATCACAGGGCGCGCATTGCCCAGATGCGCGCGGGCGTAAACCGTTGGGCCACAGACATACATCGACACTTCGCCAGATTTGATCGGCACCAATTCCTCTTTGGAACGGGTTTTCGTGTTGTGCAGTGTGATCTTTGTCATGTCGGTCGTCCTGAATGCGCGCAAAAGGGGTGCGGCGGACTTAGCAACTCAAACCTGAATAGGAAATGTGAAACCGGCCCGCCAACGTGAAGTTAGCAGGAAATACAGCAAATAAGTGTGATGCTTTGTACGTGGTTCATGGATGTTTGATAGCGACACAATTTCAATCCGTCCAGTGTGTTGACGAATCTGGCGCGTCGCGTCCAAGTGACGGGTGTTGCGCTAAGGAGATAGTTATGCCCGCATTGTCCACGACTTTGACGAATATTACCGGTGGTGGTTCCGACGGTTGGGAGGTCTTCATGCGCGCGCGCCAGATGATTGCGGCAGGTACACCCGTGACCGAATTGACGATTGGCGAGCATGACATTCGCACGGACCCTAGCATTTTGGCGGCCATGGATGCTTCTGCGCGTGGGGGGCATACGGGTTATGCGATGGTTCCGGGAATTGCTGCGCTGCGCCAAGAGGTTGCGGATCGTGTGCAGGCGCGCACGGGCGTTGTGACAGGACCAGAAAACGTGATGATCACACCGGGCGGGCAATCCGCATTGTTCGCCGCGCACTTGGCGGCTTGTCCCAGTGGATCGACCGCACTTTTCATTGATCCCTACTACGCAACATACCCCGGCACTTTGCGCGGGATTGGTGCGGTTGCTGTGCCCGTTCAAGCGCGTGCTGAGGACGGGTTTCAACCCAATGCAGATGATATCAACGCGCTCGCAAGCGGCGCGGCCAGCCTGTTGATCAACTCGCCCAACAATCCGACGGGCGTTGTTTACACGCGCGAAACGCTGGAAGGGATCGCACAGGTTTGCAAACGCCACGACCTTTGGCTGATCTCTGACGAAGTTTACGACACGCAGATTTGGGAGGGCGAACATCTGTCCCCGCGTGCCCTGCCCGACATGGCCGAACGCACGTTGGTGATCGGGTCTATGTCGAAAAGCCATGCGATGACGGGCAGCCGCGTGGGCTGGATCGTTGGCCCCAAAGAGGTGATCGCGCATCTGACAAACTTGGCGACACATACGACCTACGGCGTTGCAGGGTTTGTACAGGACGCGGCCCTGTTCGCACTTCGCGAAGGGCCAGCGTTAGAAGAAAAGATCGCGGCACCGTTTGCGCGCCGTCGCAAGATCACCGTCGATATACTTGGCCAACAAAACCACGTGCGTATGATCCCTGCGGATGGGGCGATGTATGTGATACTAGATATTCGCGACACGGGGCTGAGTGGCGAAGCGTTTGCCAACCGTTTGCTCGATGAGCACCACATCGCAGTGATGCCCGGTGAAAGTTTCGGCCAAGCCGCAGCAGGACATCTGCGCGTTGCCATGACGATTGACGACGATACCTACGGCGCTGCTCTACAGACTTTATGTGCGTTTGCAGCAAAGCTTTGTAAATAGAGGAAACTAAGGTAACCTAGGTCCATTCAAGTTAAGAAAATCCATTTTATGACCCGTTTTTTAGCAATTTTCGCATTTCTTGTGTCCGCAACCAGCGCATTGGCACAATCCTATCCCGACTATAATTCAACCACTGTAAATGACTACGCCGGTCTTTTGGATGATGCCTCAGAGGCGCGTTTGATCACCCAATTGGAAGAGTTGAAAAAAGACACAGGCGTTGAAATGACCGTTCTCACATTGTCGCGCCAAGACATGTTCGCGCCTGATCAAACATTGGAAGCCTTCGCAACAGGTTTGTTCAACGAGTGGGGCATTGGCAATAAGACCAGCAATGATGGCGTGCTTGTCATGGTGCTGCGCACAGATCGCGCGATGCACATTGAATTGGGGGATGGCTTTGGGCGCGATTGGGATCGCACGACGGCCCGCGTGATTGACCGCTCTTTCATGCCTGCATTCAAGGAAGATCGTTATCAAGACGGCATTGAGGCGGGTGTCACCGATACAATTGATACGATCGTGACACCGTTTCTTGCGGGGGAAGATGCACCTACGGGCAGCGGAACAAACAACTGGGTTTGGGCCATTGTGGTTGCCGTTTTTGGCGGGATCGGTGCGCTGGTCTTTAAAGATAAATTCGTGAAAATGAAGAAGTGCCCCGAATGTGGCCAGCGCCATCTGGACCGCACGCGGCACGTGAAAACGAAAGCGACGAAAATGACCGCGGGTGATGGCGATATGATTACCACCTGCTCAAATTGCACATACCGCGATGTTGTCCCCTACACTATTTCAAGGATAAGCACGTCGAAGTCGAGCTCTAGCTTTGGTGGTGGTTCCTCAAGCGGTGGTGGTGCAAGCGGTAAGTGGTAACGCCTGAAAACGACGCCACGTCGCAATTGGCGCAGAATCACGCATAAATCCGTTCTCAACTCAGATATCGTCTGGGAGAACGGGCTTGGCAGACAAGATTTGGAAACTCACGCTGACACGCGTGACGATTGGAGCGCGGCGCGGACGTGCCGCACGGGGGCGTCCCTAAGGACGGTTTTCACCCCCTTCCTTAGCTCCAATCGAAAGCACGCCACAATGAACGATCAAACCCCATCCCGCCGCTCTGGTGGACGCAATGCACGCCGCGAAGCACGTTCCAATAAATTACCCGACCACATGCGCCCTATTCGGGCCGGCATGGAGGGCGGTCAGTACAAACCCCTTAGCGACATGGATGTGGAAAAAATCCATCAAGCTGCATTAACCGCGTTAGAGACAATTGGGCTAGCAGATGCGCCACCCTCCGGCGTTAAAATCCTAACGGGCGCTGGCGCGATCTTGGGCGATGATGGTCGCATCCGTTTCCCGCGCGCCTTAGTTGAGGATGCTTTGGCCAAAGCCAACCGCGATGTGGTTTTGTTCAGTCGTGACGGCAAAAACGACCTCGATCTGTCAGGACAGCGCGTCCACTACGGCACTGCGGGTGCAGCAGTTCATATGGTCGATGTTGAGGGCCATGCCTACCGCGAGTCAACTATCCAAGACTTGCACGATGCCGCGCGTATTTGTGATGTGCTCGACAATATTAACTTTGTGCAGCGCCCCATGGTGGCGCGCGATATTTCCGACAATCTGGAAATGGATTTGAACACGATCTACGCCTGCACCAGCGGGACGAACAAACATATTGGAACGTCCTTTACCGAACCCAGCTTTGTGCCCCACGCGCTTGAAATGCTGCACAAAATTGCAGGTGGTGAAGATAAATGGCGCGAGCGTCCGTTTTTGTCCAATTCCAACTGTTTTGTCGTTCCACCAATGAAATTTGCGACGGAGGCCTGCGAAGTCATGGAGGCCTGCATCAAAGGCGGTATGCCTGTCTTGCTCTTGTCTGCGGGCATGGCGGGCGCGACAGCACCTTCGACAATTGCGGGCGCGATCACCCAAGCGACAGCAGAGTGCCTTGCGGGTCTGGTTTATGTGAACGCAATCGTCCCCGGCCATCCTGCGGTCTTTGGCACATGGCCTTTCGGCCTTGATCTGCGCACGGGCGCAATGTCGGTAGGATCAGGCGAACAGGCGCTACTAAGCGCGGGCTGTGCGCAAATGCATGCGTTTTACGACGTGCCGGGTGGTGCGGCGGGTGGCGCATCAGATTCCAAAATGCCGGACATGCAGGCCGGATGGGAACAGATGTGTTCCAACGTCATGGCAGGTCTGTCTGGTTTAAACATGGTATACGAAGCAGCTGGTATGCATTCGTCGCTCTTGGGCTTTTGCCACGAAAGCCTTATCCTTAGCGATGACCTGATCGGCCAAGCAATGCGCTGTGTGCGCGGGATCGAAGTGAACGACGAAACCCTCGCGCTGGATCAAATTGCAGCCGTGTGCATGGGCGGGCCAAATCACTATTTGGGCACCGATGCAACACTGGGTCGGATGCAAACGGATCACGTGTATCCAACCTTGGGGGATCGGACCTCGCCCAAGGAATGGGTCGAACTCGGCAAGCCAGTTTTGGTTGAAAAAGCCAAGGCGCGCAAACAAGAGATTCTTGCCACGCGTTCAAATGCCAGATTCGATGCAACCTTAGACAGTGCAATACGTGCGCAATTTAACATTTATTTACCTGCGTAATTTGAACCAATCGGCAAGATGAAGCCATCATTAGCGCGGCATTTAAGCATGTCGCGCTATTTTGCTGGCCTTTTAAGGGCGACGCCTATAACGGAGGCCCAACTCAGTTAAAGGCAGTATACAATGGACCTTCGCAATATTGCGATTATCGCACACGTTGACCACGGCAAAACGACGCTTGTGGACGAACTTCTAAAGCAATCCGGCGCGTTCCGTGAAAACCAAGCTGTGGCCGAGCGTGCCATGGACAACAACGACATTGAGCGCGAACGCGGCATTACGATTTTCGCCAAGCCAACGTCTGTTGAGTGGAAAGGCACACGTATCAACATCGTGGACACGCCTGGTCACGCCGATTTTGGCGGCGAAGTTGAGCGTATCCTGTCCATGGTTGACGGTGTTGTTTTGCTGGTCGACGCGGCTGAAGGCCCGATGCCACAAACAAAGTTCGTGACGTCTAAAGCGCTTGCTTTGGGTCTGCGTCCAATCGTTGTGTTGAACAAAGTAGACAAAGGCGATGCCGAGCCTGATCGTGCGTTGGACGAATGTTTCGACCTTTTCGCGTCTTTGGATGCGAATGACGACCAACTCGATTTCCCACACATGTATGCCTCTGGTCGTAACGGTTGGGCCGATAACGAACTCGACGGTCCACGCAAAGATTTGACAGCGATGTTCGATCTCATTGTGAACCACGTTCCGCGCCCGACACAAATTGCGCGCCAAGACGAAGATTTCAGTATGTTGGCGACAACGCTTGGGGCAGACCCTTTTGTTGGTCGTTTGCTAACTGGCCGTGTTGAGAGCGGCAAACTGAAGGTTGGTGCAACCGTTCAGGCGCTTAGCCGTATTGGTCAAAAGATCGAGCAGTTCCGCGTGACACGTATCCAAGCGTTCCGTGGCCTTGCACAGCAAGATGTTGAAGAAGCTATTTCCGGTGATATTGTTTCCATCGCAGGCATGTCCAAAGCGACTGTTGCGGACACGATCTGTGCTTTGGCTGTTGACACGGCCCTGCCCGCACAACCGATCGATCCGCCCACCATTACAGTGACCTTTGGCATCAACGACAGCCCGCTGGCTGGCCGCGATGGTAAAAAAGTTCAGTCGCGCGTTATTCGTGACCGTCTGCACAAAGAAGCCGAATCCAACGTTGCGATTAAGATCGCTGACACCCCCGGTGGTGACGCGTTTGAGGTTTCTGGCCGCGGCGAACTCCAGATGGGTGTTTTGATTGAAAACATGCGTCGTGAGGGTTTCGAACTATCAATCTCGCGTCCACAGGTAATCATGAAAGAAGGCCCCAACGGCGAACGTATGGAGCCTGTCGAAGAAGCGACAATCGACGTTGATGACGAATATTCAGGCGTTGTAATCGAAAAGCTGACAGGCGCACGTAAAGGCGATCTGGTCGAAATGCGCCCTGCTGGCGCTGGCAAGACCCGTATCATCCTGAACGTGCCCTCACGTGGCCTTATCGGTTATCACGGTGAATTCCTGACAGACACACGCGGTACTGGCGTTCTGAACCGTGTTTTCCACGGTTGGGCCGAGCACAAAGGCCCAATCCCTGGTCGTCGTGCTGGCGTTTTGTTGTCGATGGAAAGCGGTCAATCCGTTTCTTACGCGCTTTGGAACTTGGAAAGCCGTGGCAAGATGTTCATCGGCCCACAGGTTGATCTGTACACTGGTATGATCATTGGTGAGCACAGCCGCGAGAACGATCTTGAGGTGAACCCGTTGAAGGGTAAGAAACTAACCAACGTTCGTGCCTCTGGCACAGACGAAGCTGTTCGTTTGACAACGCCTGTGACGCTGAGCCTTGAAGAAGCGATTGCGTATATCAACGACGACGAATTGGTGGAAGTCACACCAAATGCGATCCGCCTGCGTAAGCGCTACTTGGACCCACATGAGCGCAAGCGTCATTCGCGCAGCTCATAAGCGTTAAAGTTTACATTCAGAAATCAGAAAAGCGCGGTAGGATAAGTCCCACCGCGCTTTTTATTTTGGGGTAAACGCGCGGCGTAAATGACGCCAGCGCATTCAATTAAGGCCGCTTAGTGATGGCACTTAACCTGCTTCATAACATAGTGGGAACCTGTCTTAAGTGTCGCGACTTGACGGTATACAGGTGGGTAAGAAACCAGCTCGATGCGACCATTGCGGTGCTCATACTGCTTCTTGCCAGCTTTAACGAGAACCTTAGCTACTCAGTACTTAGCAGAAACCAGGTGCTTGTCGTAGCAAGCTACTGTTTTGCCTTCCCAAGCCATTGCTGGTGCTGCAAATGCTACAGCTGCGACTACTGCGGAAATAAGTGTCTTCTTCATGAAATATCCTCCAGGTTAACCTTCACGTGTTAAAAATCTAACGCATCGGCATCCTTAGCAGCCATAGGTAATTCCGCCTTCTTCTGAACGTGATTAACCAAAACCCCTTATTTTACTTGTTTTCCCTCGTTTTTGTATTTTTGAACACCAGTTTTATTCACAGGGGATATCCCAAAACAATGCACACTAATTCCCTTGAGGAAACAATCGGGTTACCTACTTGGGATTGTTTACTTTTTTCAGGGGAACTGAGGAATCACCAAGCCGAATCGACGTTCTTTTTGCAAGGTTATACACAACACGACCCTTTCACATTCAGGTGCACACAGGCGAGTGATCAGTGTTGGAAACAAAAACACCGGCAGAGATCTGCCAGTGTGCGTCATTTTCACAAGCGGATTGCAGCCTAGACGTCAGCTTCTTCCACGATCACTAAATCACGCTCTGAGGCGTTACGCGCAAAATCAAGTGCGGCTTGATAAGCATCCGAATGATAGCAATCATGTGCTGCCTGTAGCGATGGAAAGCGCGCCACGACGTTGCGTTTGCGGTCTCGCCCCTCAAGTTGCTCATGTTTGCCAGCACGCGCTAGAAACACGCCACCATGATCCGCAATCGCACCCGTCGCGCGCGAGGCGTACTCACTGTAGGACGTCTCATCTGTCACATGAACGTTAGCAATCCAAAGTGCTGTTGGCATTGTCTATCCCTCCAATATCTTTTTCGCGGCCGCAATCGCGCCGTCCGCATTGCTAGCGTCCTTGCCGCCGCCTTGCGCCATGTCTTCACGTCCACCGCCGCCTTTACCGCCAAGCTCAACAACGGCTGCTTTCACGATATCTTTCGCAGAAATGGTCCCCGTTAAATCAGACGTCACGCCTGCCGCGACCGCTGCTTTGCCGTCGGCATCTGAAATCAGCAAGATCGCACCCGACCCGATACGTGTTTTATGTTCGTCCATCAGCGCGGGCAAATCCTTGCCCGACACACCCGTCAGAACTTGCGCGACGAACTTGATCCCATTCACGACTTCAGGCTCAGCGCCACCTTGCCCTGCCCCACCAGACATCGCCAATTCACGACGCAATTGCGCAACTTCATTGCTCAGCGCTTTACGTTCATCCAGCAGCGCTTTCACACGTGCAGGCACATCTGCAGCTTGGGCCTTAAGGTCTGCAGCCACTTGGCCAAGGCGATGATCCTGCTCACGCAAATGATCCAGGGCCGCCTGACCCGTCAGCGCCTCAATACGGCGCACGCCAGAACTGGACGCGCTATCACCAAGGATCACGAACGCACCGATGTCACCCGTCTGGCGCACATGCGTGCCGCCACACAGCTCTAGCGAATAGGTTTCACCATTGCTGCCTTTGCCAGAGCCCGCTTGCGTGCCCATGGACACAACGCGGACCTCGTCGCCATACTTTTCACTGAACAGGGCCTGCGCCCCAATTGCGCGCGCATCGTCTGGTGTCATAATACGTGTCTCAACGGTGGCATTCTGACGAATATAGCCGTTCACTTCTTTTTCGACCGTGCTCAGCTCATCCGCACTGAGCGCTTTGCTGTGCGAGAAATCAAAGCGCATGCGGTCTTCGCCGTTAAGCGACCCACCTTGCGAAACGCGGTCCCCAAGGGTCGTGCGCAAGGCTTCGTGCAGCAAGTGCGTCGCGGAGTGGTTCGCACGGATCGCGGTGCGACGCGCAGGGTCCACATCCAGAACCGCTGCACTGCCACTATTGATTTCGCCCGTTTGCACTATCGCAATATGAATAAAGACGCCTTGGCTTTTCTTCGTGTCGGTTACATGCGCCACACCAGTGTCGGTTGTGATGATACCTTTGTCGCCAACCTGACCGCCGCTTTCCGCATAGAATGGCGTTTGGTTCAGAACGATCTGGACCTCTTGACCAGCCTTCGCACTTTTCGATTCTGCACCGTCAATGACAAGCGTTGCAATCTGACCTTCGGCTTTCTCTGTGTCATAGCCCAAGAAGTCAGTCGCACCATGCGCGTCCGCAATATCGAACCAAATCGCGCTTTCCGCAGAGGCACCGGTGCCGGACCAAGCCGCGCGCGCCTTCGCCTTTTGGGCATCCATCGCAGCTTTGAAACCATCAAGGTCAACTTCACGACCCTTTTCGCGCAGCGCGTCTTGGGTCAAATCGACTGGGAAGCCAAACGTGTCATACAGCTTGAACGCGGATGCACCCGAGAGCACATCACCCTCTGGCATGCCCGCAACTTCGTCGTCCAGCAGTTTCAAGCCTCGCTCTAGTGTCTGGCGGAAACGCTTTTCCTCAAGGTGGAGCGTCTCTTCAATCAGTGATTGAGCTTGGCCCAGTTCTGGGAACGCGCCGCCCATCTGACGCACAAGCGCCGGTACAAGACGATGCATTAACGGATCGCTCGCCCCCAAAAGATGCGCGTGACGCATCGCACGGCGCATAATGCGGCGCAACACATAGCCGCGACCGTCATTAGAGGGCATCACGCCATCGGCAATCAAAAAAGACGTGGACCGCAAGTGATCCGCGATCACACGGTGATGGGTTTTGCCGTCCCCGTCTGGATCAACGCTGGTCGCATCGGCACTGGCCTCGATCAAGGAGCGCATCAAATCCGTGTCATAATTGTCATGCTTGCCTTGCAACAACGCACCCACCCGCTCAAGCCCCATGCCCGTATCAATGCTTTGCATTGCGAGCGGCTTCATCGTGCCATCTTCGAACTGTTCGTTCTGCATGAAAACGATGTTCCAGATCTCGATAAAGCGATCACCGTCTTCTTCAGGCGTCCCGGGCATACCGCCCCAGATGTGTTCGCCGTGATCATAGAAAATCTCGGTACACGGTCCACAAGGTCCTGTTGGCCCCATACGCCAGAAATTGTCGTCCGTTGCGATACGAATGATGCGATCATCGCTTAGGCCCGCAACTTTCTTCCAAATATCAGCGGCTTCTTCGTCTGTATGATAGACTGTAACCAGCAGTTTTTCTTTTGGAATGCCGAATTCTTTGGTCAGTAATTCCCAAGCGAATGCGATCGCATCGGCCTTAAAATAGTCACCAAAGCTGAAGTTCCCAAGCATTTCGAAAAACGTGTGGTGGCGCGCCGTGTAGCCCACGTTGTCGAGGTCATTATGTTTGCCACCCGCACGCACACATTTTTGCGATGTTGTTGCGCGGGCATAGTCGCGCGTTTCAAGACCCGTAAACAGGTTCTTAAATTGAACCATACCAGAGTTGGCAAAAAGCAAGGTTGGATCATTACGTGGCACCAGCGGCCCCGATGGCACGATCGCATGACCCTGCTTTTCGTAATAGTTTAGAAAGGTAGAGCGGATATCGTTGAGACTTGCCATGATACATATGCCTTTAAGGGCTGAATTTGCGTTATAGGTGAAATACCTCCCCGCACCCTGAGTGTCTACAGGCCGTTCAGGTCTTGGCGTCAATCCGTCTTAAAACACAAAAGAGCGCCACCATTCGGCAGCGCTCTCTATAACTCAATTAGATGGGTAGAAGACTTACGCTTCTAGGATGTCATCATCTGGTTTCTTCCCACCTTCGGGGATTTCGAAATCAAGTCCATGTGCAGCGCGAATTTTATCTTCGATATCAAGCGAGATATGCGTATTCTCTTTCAAAAAGATTTTTGCATTCTCACGGCCCTGACCAATCCGTTCGTCACCGTAACTGAACCAAGACCCCGCTTTGTCGACAACGCCCGCTTTGACGCCCAGATCCAACAATTCGCCCATTTTGGAAATGCCTTCGCCATACATGATGTCGAATTCAACCTGCTTGAACGGCGGAGCGACTTTGTTCTTAACCACTTTCACGCGGGTCGCGTTGCCAACAATTTCGTCGCGATCTTTGACGGCACCAATGCGGCGAATGTCGAGGCGGACAGATGAATAGAATTTCAGCGCGTTGCCACCCGTCGTTGTTTCGGGCGAACCAAACATGACGCCAATCTTCATTCTGATTTGGTTAATAAAGACGACCATACAGTTGGTGCGACTAATAGAGCCCGTTAATTTACGCATGGCTTGGCTCATCAAACGGGCGTGAACGCCGACGCTATAATCGCCCATGTCGCCTTCAAGTTCTGATTTTGGCGTCAAGGCCGCAACCGAATCGACCACGACCATGCTGACCGCACCGGAGCGCACCAGCGTATCGACGATTTCCAAAGCTTGCTCACCCGTGTCGGGCTGCGAAATCAAAAGTTCGTCGATATCTACGCCAAGCTTTTTGGCGTATTGTGGATCAAGCGCGTGCTCGGCATCAACAAAGGCACATACGCCGCCCTTTTTCTGCTCTTCTGCAATCGTGTGAAGCGTCAGCGTGGTCTTACCAGAGCTTTCAGGACCATAAATCTCGATAATCCGCCCTTTTGGCAGACCTCCGATGCCCAATGCGATATCCAAACCAAGGGATCCCGTGGACGTCGCTTCAATCTTTTGAACGGCACTTTCGTCGCCCAACTTCATGATCGACCCTTTACCGAACTGACGTTCGATTTGCGCCAGCGCGCTGTCGAGCGCCTTTTGCTTATCTGCGTTTGCTTTGCTGCTCATGTTCAATAAATCTGCCGTTGCCATTGTTTCTGCTTCCTTATTTCATATGCCGCGTCGCGCAGCAATCGGTTCGCATGTTCCAATTATGTTCTAATTGGGGTTAAAACAGGAACAAATCAAGTTAAATCTTCGCTATGGCAGATTGGGCTGGATCAGTTAAGAATAGATGTAGAATGAAATTTTGAGGTGAAGTTTTCTCTATACTTTTGTTTTGGAAAGAAAAATTGGTTCTGTTGTCTGTTCCCAAGACAGGGACGACAGCCATCGAATCCGCTCTGTCGGACAAAGCATCCATGATAATTTCCGATCCACCTGAACTAAAGCACGCCCCTGTGTACCGTTACAATCGCTTCTTCCGGCCAATGTTTGAGAAAGCTTGCAAGGCTGAAATGGAAACCTTTGCAATGATGCGCGAACCCATTAGCTGGCTTGGAAGTTGGTATAAGTATCTACAGCGGCCATTTCTGAACGGAAACCCTAAATCTACTGCAGAAATCAGTTTCGATGATTTCATTCTGGCCTACATGAAAGGCGACAAGCCGCCTGTTGCCAACGTGGGCTCACAGGTCAAATTTTTGGAACCCCGACCAAACAGGACAAAGGTCGACCATCTCTTCAGATACGAAGATCAGGCTGGTTGGACCGCATTCCTAGAGGATCGTTTCAAGCGACCTCTGAACTTGGAGCGCCTGAATGTTTCTGCGGGCTCCAAACCGATCCTATCTGCGGACGTTGAAATGCGTTTCAAACGTAAAATGGCAGACGAATTTGATCTATGGAATAGCATTCAAACGCAGTCCTAATGAAAATACGCTTTAGGATGTAAGTTGGCTTTGAACTGTCGATGTAAGCTCAGCCAAGGAAAATGGTTTGGGCAAAAAGACCGATTCCGGAAGCTGTTTGTTTTCACCTTGGAAAGCACCTTCAGCGTAGCCGGATACAAAGATTACTTTGACGTCGGGCCTATCAACCATTGCTTTGCGCACCCACGTTGGGCCGCCCATACTTGGCATGATGACATCCGTTACAAACACATCGACCCTCAGGGTTTTGTCTTGAAACATATCCAATGCCATTTCTGCACACTCTGCTTCAATCACTTCAAATCCACACATTCCCAAAGCCCGAGATGCAAATGCACGGACGGGTGCTTCGTCTTCCACCAAAAGGACGACGCCGCTGCACATCGTTTTTGATTGTCTCGGC
Organism: Planktotalea sp.; assembly: GCF_018607965.1. Classification (GTDB taxonomy): domain Bacteria; phylum Pseudomonadota; class Alphaproteobacteria; order Rhodobacterales; family Rhodobacteraceae; genus Planktotalea. Next base: position 16,141 of record NZ_JABBAM010000035.1, on the reverse strand, counting down.
AAAGTCTCTGTTTTTGACACAATTTTTGTGGCTTGATCATTGCTTGCAGGGAACAACAAAGAAAAACACGTTCCTTGCCCCAGTTCACTATCTGCAAAAATGAAACCACCCGTCTGTTTTACGATTCCATACGCAGTTGATAGCCCCAAACCTGTGCCTTCCCCCATGTGTTTGGTCGTATAGAAGGGTTCAAATATTTTTTCCAAAGCATCTGCATCAATAACAGTACCGACATCGCGTACGCGCGCAACAATATAGTCTCCCGTTGGCACGGTCACACGATCACGGCGCAAGGGAACGCTAAGTGTTGTGTTTTCCGTTTGAATTGTAATTTCTCCACCACTCGGCATTGCATCTCTGGCGTTCACCACGAGGTTCATGATCACTTGCTCAAGCTGGCGCTTATCTGCACGAACGGGCTTTAATACGGGATCATGCGTCAGCGTCAGAGTGACGGTTTCGCCAACAAGCCGATTTAACAAGTGAGTAAGATCTGACAGCGTGTCGCGCAAATCCAAATGTTCAAGCTGCATTGTTTGCTTGCGCGAAAACGCGAGCAGTTGGCTAACGAGTCCTGCAGCTCGGTTAGAGTTTTGATGGATTTGCATCAAATCAGCGTAGTCTTGATCGCCAGGATCATGGTGCAGCAACATAAGATCACAATGACCTGAAATCGCAGTCAAAAGGTTGTTAAAATCATGTGCAACACCACCAGCCAATTGACCAATCGCTTGCATTTTTTGGCTTTGCACGAACTGCGCTTCGAGGGATTTCAATTTTGTGGCATCCGTCAAAATCGCAACAAGCCGTGAATCGGCGTCATTGCCAATCCGCTTCAGCGCAACTTGTACGACAGTTTCTTTCTTTGCCCGGCGCACACGCAAAAACTCTGCATCAATGATAGAGTTTGCAGAGGTTGCTTTATCGATCCAATCGTCGATCAATAACCCATGGCTATCAAATATGTCCGTCAAGCAGGATCCGATTAAGTCTGAATATCCCAGAAGCGTTAACGCTTCGGTATTTGCCTGTTCAATTTCACCATTTGGCCTCAAGTGAAGGATTGGAATTGGCAGATCTTTCAACACGTAGTCCCTCCGTCAGCGCCCACTTTCACCGGAGAGAGGAACATGTGAGAGCGATCAGCTTGCAACTGCTGTGTTTTCACATGGACTTTTATCGTTCCATTAGAAGTGCTTAGGGATTGCACCTGTCCAGACAGGGGGCATTCCATTGAAGAACAATCGATTCAAACCCTTGACGCGTTCACCAATCAAATCCTTTGCAGCACCATTCATATAAAGAATAGTGCCCTTTCGACCAATCGTGAGCATTGCCGTTTCATTCTGCTCATCCGATTTGGACGGCAGTTTCAAATCAATGCGCCACAACTGGTGCTAACCGACACGCTGCACATGAATATCAACGCGGCCAGATTGCCCAACCAAACGTTCTTTACACGCCCCTTCAAGGTCAACTTGTTTGGACATCCGTCGAACGATACCAGCGACATTAGGGAGGTGTGGTTCTAAAAATCCTTTGATTGAAATGGTTTGCAGATTGCTTTGGGTCATCAAATTGCTTGAGGCAGAATTAAACCAAATCACCTCGCCTGCGTCGTTAGAAATAAGCGTCGCTAAAAGATCGTTTTCACAGAATGCTTTAGCGGACTTCAATGGATCTATCTGTCCGGAAACGCTATTGGAGAACACCGCAAGCCGGCTTGCCCAACCAAACAAAAGAACGCAGGCGATTGCGATCAAAATGAGGGTGGAAATGCGATCTGGCGAGATCGATGCAGCGTAAAAAACGCCTGCCGCGAGCAAGGGCAAGACAACACGAGATGCTGAAGACGCGCGTGCAGACCAAATTGATTGACTGCTGGGTAGGATGGCTTCTGACACGTAGCGCTCCCGAAATAGCTCCATTCGCAACTAAGGCGAATTGATTAACACTATCTTAAGATGCACCTAAAATCTACCTTAGGTTGCCAATCTAGTCCTTAAGCTGCAAAATGGCCGCGAAAAATCCGTCACATCCATCAAGCGGTGTCCAACTTTTCTGATGGATGCAAGTGAAGCTCGGAATTTCTTTTAGAAAACTCTTCACCTGATCTTCATTTTCTTCGTGGAACAATGAACAGGTTGCAAACACGAAATACCCGCCAGGCGCTACAAGCAAATGCGCCTTGCGCAAAATGTCACTTTGGATTTCAAGGAGCTCACCAAACCGATCTTGTGTAAAGCGCCACTTGGCATCCGGACTGCGACGCCATGCGCCTGATCCTGAACACGGCGCATCACATAGAACCAGATCAAACGGGCCTTGGTCCGCCAACTCGCTGGTTTCCAAGCACCTGATGTGGGTTTCTGCGCGCTCTGCACGCACGGGGATGTCTTTCATGCGCGCGGCATCAATATCGTGGGCGTAGATTTTTGCATCACATATCGCGCTCATCGCCAGCGCTTTTCCGCCCCCACCCGCGCAGTAATCAAGAATTATGTGCGCATCAGTCAGGGGAAGCGCTTCGATCAATGCTTGGCTGCCCGCATCCTGTAATTCGACTTTTCCACTCAAGTAAGCGTCAGATAATTTAATTTTTCTTGGATTTTGCGTGACCCTCAGGGCTGATTTAGCAATATCACACGGCTCGACCTCAATGCCATCGACCGCCAAGTCGCGAATAGCCTCGTCCATCGTGCTTAACTTTGAATTCAGCCGAATATCCACAGGTGCACGGCTTTTGAGAGCATCTGCAATCTGTTTAGCTTGATTGGGATGCGAACGTTCCAGCGCCTGCACACACCAATCAGGCATGTCCCAGAACCACTCTGACGGGAGTGTGGCAACGGTATCCGAGGAACACATCACGCCAGCGAGCGCTTGACGTTCAGCGTCTGTCAACGGCGCAGGTGCATAGCCTTGCCCGTCAAACAAATGATCCATCGTCAGGCCCTGCGCTATTACAAGGCCGATCATTACACTACGGCCCGCAAGTGCGCCGCCCAAACCCGCGTATGTGTCGCGCTGTCTAAGTGCGTCAAACACATGATCACGCACGGCTGCACGATCCTTAGATCCCGCAAAACGTGACCGGCGCGCCCAACCCGTGAGGGCCTTTTCTGCGGGCGCACCTTCGAAAATTGCATCGAGACATTCAATTGCAGCTGATACGCGCGCGCCTGGGGTCATGCTTTTATCCGATCCGGTAGTTCGGCGACTCACGCGTGATTTGAACGTCGTGTACATGGCTTTCTTTTAGCCCCGCACCCGTGATTTTCACAAAATCGCAATTCTTGCGCATCTCTGGGATCGTCGCACAGCCTGTATAACCCATTGCAGCCCGCAAACCGCCCACCAGTTGGTGGACAACCGCAGACGCAGAGCCCTTGTAGGGAACTTGGCCCTCAATACCTTCGGGAACCAGCTTGTCAGAGGCCGCGTCTTTCTGGAAATAACGATCCGCAGAGCCACGCGCCATCGCACCAAGACTGCCCATACCACGATAGCTTTTGAAGCTACGGCCTTGATATAGAATGACTTCTCCCGGGCTTTCATCCGTTCCTGCGATCATTGAACCAACCATAGCACAAGATGCGCCAGCGGCAATTGCCTTGGCAAAATCACCAGAAAACTTGATGCCACCGTCTGCAATGACAGGAATATCTCCCGCAGCAGCAGCGCAATCCATGATCGCGGTCAGCTGTGGCATTCCCACGCCCGCAACCATGCGGGTTGTACAGATCGAACCAGGGCCAATGCCAACTTTGATCGAATCCGCACCAGCGCCGATCAACGCGCGTGTCGCTTCACCAGTGACAACATTGCCAACCACGATTTGCACATTATTGGAGATACTCTTGGCACGGGCAACCGCCTTAGCGACGCCCTCAGAGTGACCGTGCGCTGTGTCGATCACGATCATATCGACCCCTGCATCCACCAATGCCTCGGACCGCGCAAAGCCTTCATCGCCCACGGTCGTCGCCGCAGCAACGCGCAAACGTCCCAGCGAGTCTTTGCAGGCTGTCGGGTTCAGCACCGCCTGTTCCGTGTCTTTCAACGTCAAAAGACCCGTCAACTTGCCCTGCTCATCCGTCACCAGCAATTTTTCGATCCGACGCGCTTTCATCAGGCTTTTCGCCTCTTCAAGATCCGCAGGTTCGTGCAAAATGGCAAGGTTTTCAGAACTCATCATCGTGTACACAGGTGTTTTATCATCCGTCGCAAAGCGCATGTCGCGGTTGGTCACAATGCCCACAACACGGCCCGTTTCATCAACAACAGGGAAACCCGTGACGCGGTAGCGTTCTTGTAGGGCTTTGGCATCTGCCAGTGTTTGATTTGCGGTCAAAGTGATCGGATTATACACGATCCCGCTCTCGAACCGTTTGACGCGACGCACTTCGCGGGCCTGCGTTTCAATATCAAGGTTGCGGTGAATCACACCCATTCCGCCCGCTTGCGCCATAGAAATCGCCATCAGCGATTCCGTGACTGTATCCATCGCGGAACTGAGCAACGGGATATTCAAGGCAATCGCCTTGGTCACAAACGTGCGTGTGTCTGCCGTACTTGGCAGCACGCTGGACGCGGCTGGAACCAGTAAAACATCGTCAAAAGTGAGGGCCTCGCGAATCTCCATGGGAGTCTCCTTGGGAGTGTCGTTTGGCAGTTTCCTATTTCACGGGTTTGGCCGAATGAAAAGAGCTTTGAGACGCTTTATGCGACTGCGGCCCCTGTTTTCGTGGCCAGTGCGCCAGTTGACCACATCTTAAGGACGCGAAACAGGATGAAGGGCGTCAGGACCGTGCCTAGAGCAAGGGGAATTAAAGCGAGCCAACCAAAGGCACTGATCTGAGCGCTTAACGTAAAGAATGCGGCGCTGAACGCGGCAATCGGGAATGTGAATGCCCCCCACAGCGGAGAAAAGCCCGCAATGGTCAAATAGCGAGCGCGACTAATTAGAACCCCTGCAATGCCCATCGCACCAACCGCAAAGACCAAAGCAAGTGTTGTGTGTCCAAGCAATGTTGAAACGGTTGTAAACAAGCTAACGGGTGCCAAATGTATTGCCAAAAGCGGGCGCACTTGCTCTGGCAGATCGCCTTTGCTCATCTGTAAAAGGCTGATGCCGTAAATGCAGACTGCGACTATGATTGTTATGGTTAGTATAGTTTGACCCAACCCAGTATATCCCAAGGGGACCGCTGCCAAGCAGGCCACTATGAAGCCAACAAAACTCAGATGCCAAGCGGGCGACACAATCAAACCTTGCGGCGTTCGCATCATGATTAAGATCGCTAAACCAGCTGTCGCGATATGCCCCAAAAGCCCTGGAAAAAGCGCGAATGCCGCGACTAAAGGCGACACAGGTGCAATTGCAGCCGAAAAGAGGAAAAGACTTACGGTGAGTGCCGATACGCCAGCACGTCCCGGCACACTTGCCATGTCTTCAATAATCACCGTTGGGCGTGCGCCAATCTTTGTCAAATAACACGCCACGATGAACACCAAAAGAACACTACCAAATCCTAAAATTATGTAACTTGCGAAAGGGCTTACCCCTATTGGAGCAAAATCAGCAGCGGCCCGCCACGCAAGCCCCAAGCCCATCAATCCAATGAGTGCAGGAAACAATGCCGGCGGAGTGCGACGCCAGAAATCTGTATTAGTCACTTGATCGACAGGCGAAGGCGTCTGAAGGGACATGGGTTGGGGTCCTTGGTGTGTCGGTAACTTGCTTAACAAGCGCAATAAACATTGAAATGTCCATGCTTTGAAACCCAACGAATACCGCAAAGTGTAAATAATGACGCCGATTGTTAAGTTTATGACGTTTGCACGCTTTCCCTTTGACGCGCGAACCCTAATGTAGCGACAAAAGCTGTCCAACTCACAGGTACAAAAATTATGTCTGGCGATCCTCTTGTAGTCTTCACGCCTTCTGGCAAGCGTGGTCACTTTCCACTTGGCACACCTGTCCTCACGGCTGCACGTCAGCTTGGAGTTGATCTTGACAGCGTCTGTGGGGGTCGCGGGATTTGTTCCAAATGTCAGATCACCCCGTCTTATGGAGATTTCTCCAAACATGGCGTGACGGCTGTTGAGGGCGCTTTGTCCGAGTGGAATTCAGTCGAGCAACGTTATGATGATAAGCGTGGCCTGAAAGCAGGTCGCCGCTTAGGGTGTCAGGCGACGGTACAAGGTAACATTGTGATCGATGTGCCTGAAGAAAGCCAAGTGCATAAGCAGGTGATCCGCAAGGCCGCTTCAAACCGCGCGATCACGATGGATCCGGCAACGCGCCTATATTTCGTCGAAGTTGATGAACCCGACATGCACACGCCAACAGGCGATCTTGAGCGCGTCGCACGTGCGTTAAAAGAACAATGGGATATTGACGATGTCCGCACTGCCCTGCCCGTCCTAAGTAAACTGCAACCGGCTTTGCGCAAAGGCAAATGGCAGATCTCCGTCGCGCTGAATAAGGGGCACGATGAAGAGCACGCGCGCATTTTGGATGTTTGGCCCGGTCTTTATGAAGGTGGTCTTTACGGCCTTGCAATTGACCTTGGATCAACCACCATCGCAGCGCATTTGTGTGATCTTGTGACAGGCGAAGTCAAAGCGTCCTCTGGCCTGATGAACCCGCAAATTAGGTTTGGTGAAGACCTGATGAGCCGCGTTTCCTACGTCATGATGAACCCGGGCGGCGACGTCGAAATGACCGTTGCCGTGCGCACATCTATCAACGGCTTGATCGAAAGCATCGCAACTGAGGCCGACATTGATCCGAACGCGATTTTTGAAACCGTCTTTGTATGTAATCCCGTGATGCACCACCTGCTTTTGGGCATTGATCCTGTCGAACTTGGCCAAGCGCCATTTGCGCTCGCAACGTCTGGCTCAATGAGCCTTGATGCGCGCGAAATGGATCTGCACGCGATGAATGACAACGGGCGTGTCTACCTTCTGCCGTGCATTGCAGGCCATGTTGGCGCAGACGCCGCTGCTGTTGCATTGTCCGAAGAGCCCGGTAAATCCAAAGACTTGGTACTCATAGTTGATGTGGGCACTAACGCCGAAATCTTGCTTGGTGACGAAAGCCGTGTGCTTGCGTGCTCTTCCCCCACAGGCCCAGCCTTTGAAGGTGCGCAGATCAGTTCAGGCCAGCGCGCCGCCCCCGGTGCGATTGAGCGCCTTGAAATAAACCCCGCCACCAAAGAACCGCGTTTTCGCGTGATCGGCTCTGACATTTGGTCTGATGAAGATGGGTTCGATCTTGCTGTTGCGACCTCTGGAATCACTGGGATCTGTGGCTCTGGCATTATTGAGGCCGTCGCTGAAATGCGCATGGCGGGACTGCTTGATGAAAGCGGCTTAATTGGATCAGCCTCGCAAACAGGCACACAACGCAGTTTCCCCGAGGGACGCACACATTCCTATTTGATCCATGATGGAACAGCGGATGGTGGACCACGCATCACCGTGACACAGGGCGACATTCGTGCGATTCAGCTCGCGAAATCAGCGCTTTACGCAGGTGCGCGCCTTTTAATGGATGAACGCGGTGTAGACACTGTAGATCGTGTTGTCCTCGCAGGAGCATTCGGCGCGCATATCTCGCCCAAACACGCGATGGTGCTTGGTATGATCCCAGATGCACCCCTTGATAAGGTGACCAGTGCAGGAAACGCCGCTGGTACAGGCGCACGCATTGCCCTTTGCAACGTGACGTCGCGCGCCGAAATCGAAGCCACCGTTGGTCAGATCACCAAAGTCGAAACCGCGATTGAACCGAAATTCCAAGAGCACTTTATCAATGCCAGCGCGATACCGCACAAGACGGACCCTTTCCCCGAGCTCAGTAAGATCACAACCTTGCCGAACGTTAGTTTCAATACAGGCGGTGGTGATGGCGAGGGTGGTGGACGTCGTCGCAAACGACGCGGCTAAGAAAACTTAACCGAATTGGGATGCACACGTATCCCAATCTATATGCGGGTATGGTGAAGAGGTATCACGGCAGCGTCTCAACATAACGTGTTCTCTACCGTACTCCACCAAAACGTACCAAGACCTTTGAAAATATTGGACAAACGGTTGAGTGTTCGCCCCGCCTTGTTCTAGCGAATTGCGGTGATTTATCCGCAAAGCGCTTACAAAGGCATGACTAATTATGGCAGCAGTAAAAAAAGCTTACCCAAACAGCTTGCTAAAAGGGTCCGCCAAACGAAAAGATTTGGGACACTGAGGTCTAAGGTTTCGGCCTTTTCACAGGCAAAGCACGCAAGACCTTTTACTTTCAGCATGACGTAATGGACGCACCCAACGGACAAAGCCTTGCAACGTCCCACAGGTGCCCGCAGCCAACGCTCGTGGTGACGCATTACAACTAGCAACTGACCAAGCCTCTGCGTTTCAGCAAAATGTCTCGCACTGGCGAAGGTGCCTACACTGGAACGGCCGATGGAAACCTATCTTGCCCGTCCCAAGCTGCGAACAGACGCCAACAAGACGTTGATCAAAGGTCAGATGCGCAATCATCTGTCTAAATGGCTTCACGAGCTGCTCGACGAAATCACAAAGGATATGTGCGTGTCGTCGCATAAGCGTATAGTAAAGAGCGGCAAGCGCGGCGCACATTTGACCGTCCCGAAAGCCCAACAATGGCGATTGAGTGGTACGCAGAACAGGCCTCAAAGCTTGGCGTGAAGCTGTGGACAACCTACCGAATGACGTTCACCGCGCCTTCTATCGGTTCCTGCTCTTTACGGATTTGCGATGGGAAGAAGCCCTGTCGCTGCGCTGGGATCAAATCCAAGATACGCACCCGCCCGAAACGAAGAACGGTCGTGCGTTCGACCTGCCCCTACTTCCTGAGCATCACGCAATCATTGAACCGTTGAAGGTGTATCGTTCCGACTATGTGTTTCATGCCAAGAAGCAGGTTCTGCATGTGCGGTAGCCCGCACGCCTCAAATGGTCGCCACTCGCCAACGTCAGTGACAGGTAAGCACTTCGTTGTGTCTAATCACGAGCTTCTACGTGAGCCAATGGCTGTGCGGTCGTCGCTTGAAGCGTGGCGTTGCGATGGGCGTGGATTAAAATTCTACAAGATGGCAGGTCGCGTAAAGTATAAAATATCAGATTTCGACGCTTAGGTGAAATCTAGCCGCGTAGAAACGCGGGGATGATCATCATGGAATGTGTGAAATTGTGGCGAGACCTCGCCACTGTGAGCGGCCATCCTGTGCGAGAGTGGAGCGTTAAAGATGAAAAATGGTGGTATCGTCCTATCGGCAAGCCGCTGAGGGATGATCTCATTTGTGAACACCTTACGCATGGCGAAGACTTTCGCACTATTTGGCTCAACCTCGGTTCAGAAAACGATCCTGAAAGACTCCGTAATACACGCTGTCTTATCTTTGGCATTGATGATCACAACATGCGAATGACAGTCGGTGAGGTTTTATGCGCAGCTATCACACGTCGTTTATGCCCTGATCGAAGATGACATGCCTCACAAACTATTCCTGTCGGGCGGCGGTCATGGAATGAACATCTGGGTCACGTTCGATGCACCAAAGCGCGTTGACGTTATGAAACAGCTTGCTGACTTCATCCTTAAGAAAGCAGGCCTTAAACGCAAGGCAGGCGGTGAATTCGCGGATGCCTTTGTCAAGAATTACGACCCAGGTACTCGCGACGATTGGGCTGCGACTGGACTCTGCCTGCAAGCGGCGTTTGGCAAAGAAAACGAATGGGATCGCCTATCCAGCGCCTCACAATACAGGCCGCTGCCGTTCTGCCGGTTTGCCGGTTTGCCGAGGCGAAGGGTTACTCGGGCAAAATACCTTTCACAGCGACCGAGAAACGCAAACTGCCGACCAAACGGGCTACTGAATGTGAACTAAATCATTGGTAAAATTTGCATCACGTAAGCTGCCTACGCTTTAGGTACAGGTTCAATTCCCGTTACCCGCTCCAAAATTTGCCGATAATCAGCTGCCCGCTTTTTCCTCAAGCAGCAGCCATTCTTCCTCTGCATCGCTCAGCGCTGTGTGGCGCTCAACCAACGCGTCACTGGCCTTGGCAAATTTTGCAGGTTCTTGCGTGAACAAATCAGGCGTGCCCAAGAACTCTTCAAGCTTGGCAATTTCTGCCTCCAAGCGCTTCATTTCTTTGGGCAACTCTTCCAGACGATGCTTTTCACTGAACGTCATTTTGCCAGTCTTGGGTGCATCGCTTCCAGAACCACCTTTCGCAGACTTGGTCGACGACGCCTTAACCGCTTGGGCCACATCATCTGCGCGCTGCATCTGATAATCGGTCCAGCCGCCCGCATACACAGTCGCTTGACCATCGCCTTCCATCGCGACGGTCGTGTTGGCAACGCGGTCTAAAAAGTCACGATCGTGACTGACCAACAAAACAGTACCAGGGTATTCGCCCAGTAGATCCTGCAACAGATCCAATGTTTCTACGTCCAAATCGTTTGTGGGTTCGTCTAGCACAAGAACATTGCTTTCGCGTGCCATGATCTTTGCCAGCAAAAGACGCGCCTTTTCACCACCCGACAAGGACCGCACAGGTGCGCGCGCTTGACCGTCATCAAACAGGAATTCTTTCAGGTAGCCGACAACATGCTTGGGCATGCCACGCACCATGATCTGATCCGCTTTACCAGACACTCGCATTTCAGGATCGCCCGTCAGACTGTCCCAAAGTGTTATATCAGGATCAAGCTGCGCGCGCGCTTGATCAAAGATCGCAACTTCCAGCTTACTACCAAGCTTCACAGTGCCGCTATCGACAGGTTCCTGCCCCATCAGCATTTTGATCAATGTTGTTTTGCCAACACCGTTTGGTCCAACAAAGGCAATGCGATCCCCACGCTGAATGGTGAGCGAAAACTTCTGAACGATGTCTTTGCCATCGAATGCTTTGTACAGCTCGAACGCCTCAATCACCTTCTTGCCGGACTTTTGACCATCCGCCAGCGCCATCGCAGCTGTTCCCTGACGCTTGATCTGGGATGACTTCTCTGCCCGCAAATCTTGCAACGCACGCACGCGACCTTGGTTGCGCTTGCGACGCGCAGAAATGCCCTCAACCGCCCAACGTGCTTCCGACTTGATCTTACGATCAAGCTTGTGGCGCTGCATGTCTTCTTCTTCCCACAAAGTGTCACGCCATGCTTCAAAGCCCTCAAAGCCTTTTTCCTGACGGCGCACTTGACCCCGGTCAATCCAAAGCGTCGCGCGCGTCAAAGCCGTCAAAAATGCGCGGTCATGCGAGATCAAAACAAACGCTGTGCGCGTCGTTTTTAACTCGGTCTCAAGCCAACCAATCGCTTCAATATCAAGGTGGTTTGTCGGCTCGTCGAGCAACATCAAACCGGGGGCTTCCGCCATTAACTTCGCCAAAGCAGCGCGACGGCGCTCTCCACCAGAAGCGGTTTCAACCGCGCGCGCAGGATCAAATTTCAGACCCGCACCAGCGCGTTCGACCTTGTAAACTTCAGACGGATCAAGTTCGCTCAATGCGAAATCGCCAAGCGTGGCAAAACCCTTCATCTCGGGCTCTTGTTCCATGTAGCCAACATTGATGCCCGGCCCAGCAACAATTGAACCTTTGTCAGGTTCGACCAAACCAGCCATGACTTTCATCAAGGTCGATTTTCCAGATCCATTGCGCCCAACCAATGCGACGCGGTCGCCAGGTTGAACAGCAAGATCAAGGTGATCAAATACAGGATCTCCCCCAAAAGTCAGGGAGATGTCGGAAAGCTGAAGAAGGGGTGCGCGTGCCATAGGTGCCAGCTACGCAAGCTGGGCGCAAAGGTCAACGCACCCTGTTTCACCTTTTTCAAATATCCCCCGCACAGCGTCTGAATTAGCCAACGACAGCACGTAAAAGCCGCTGACGGGCTAAGGGGATTTTTCGCACTTCGACGCCTGTGAAAACATGCAACGTATTCATTTTTTGATCTATAACCGCATGATCGCTAACCCATCCCCCCATTAACAAGTAGGTGCGCAACAACGGGGGCATCGTATTGGGGACAACCTTGATAACGGGCATATCGCCCACAAGGTTAGAAAACTGAATAGCACCCCCAGCTTTGACACGTGGTGCCCACCGAATTGGAGCAGTATGGCGTGCGTTCAAAACGGCAAAGCTGTCTAAATATGCACTCGCATCCGTGCCCGCAAAAGAGGAGCAACCAAACAACAACTCGATCGCGTTGTTATCTACAAAAGCCGTCACAGCCCCCCATGCCACACGCAAAAGATCAGTATCCACACCGCACTCAGGATGCGTGCAAAACCGGCCCATCTCAACCATCGGGCCCTCAAAATGCGCCAAACGGGAAAGATCGTAGAACTGCGCCGAATAGCTTTTCGACACATCCTTTCCGGTTAATTTGAGCATACGGTAGCAACATTTCAGCGTGCCATCATGCAGATCTTCAATCAAAATATGTGTGCACTCCGCATCCAATGCATCACCGTCATCACACCCGAACGCTAAGGTGCGAAGCGCTTGCGCGGCACGCACATCAATGGGTTCGCAACTTGCGCGCGCGCGGTACTTGCCTTTGGTCAAAAGCTGCGTCACGGGCGCTCGCGATTGCGCCATCCGCCGCGACGGCGCGGGCGATCACTCGCAGTTAGACCGTCTCGTAGAACAAGGGTCATCGGATGATCTTCGCGATCAAATCTCTTTAAAAGGATATTGATCGCAGTCGCGCTATCGCCTTCTAGGTTCAGCGCAAAATCCAGAAAGATGGTGCGACATTCCGATGCCGTTATACCCTCGATGTTATAGGCTTCGGCTATTAACCCCTTTGGATCAAACTCATCACCTTTGAGTGCGCGCATTATTCATCCTCTTTCATGGCTGGAACCACATTCACTAAAACCGCTGCAGTCTCTTGTGCGATTTCAACGATCCCGTTGCGCAAATCATCTAAGCTTTCAAAGCCCGTTTCACGCAGCAAGAATGCAAGTCCGCCCTGGCCAATTGAAGACGGCATTGCATCATCAGCAATCACCGTTTCGCTTAAAAGCTTCATCGCAAGCTGCATAGTCCAAAACAGCCTGTAACTGCGCGTCAATGCTGCACAGTCAGCGACCTCCATCCAACCCAAAGCGACGCAATGCTTCAAGCCCTCTTCAATATCCCGAGTGGTCGCACCCCTTCCAAGCAGGCCCGCTTGAGCAATCAATTCGATGTCTTGCACCCTACCCGCACCAAGCTTGCCATCCCAAAACTGCGCTTTTTTTGCTGCTTGAATACGCTGACGCATCTTACCGACTTCGCTCAAAATCATTTGAGCATCACGATCACGCTCGATAATCGACACCCGCAAGGCTTCTACATCGCGCGCGAGTGCATCGTTGCCAGCCACGACCCGTGCACGGGTCAATGCCAAGTGCTCCCACAGCCAAGCCTGATTATTTTGATAGTCTTTAAAGCTCTCCCAAGAGGTCGCAACAGGCCCTTTCGTCCCTGACGGACGCAAACGCATATCAACTTCGTACAATCGCCCCTCAGCAGTTTGCGCAGTCATCGCAGTAACCATTGCTTGGGTTAATCGTGCGTAATATTGGCGCACAGGCAGGGGACGTTTCCCAACAGTCGCCTCGACGCCGTCCGCATCATATATCATTATCAGGTCAAGATCCGACGTTGCATTCAGTCGACCCGCACCAAGCGATCCCATTCCAACAATAACCGCACCCCGACCTGGAATTTGGCCATGTTTTGTAGTAAATTGCGAAATCACATGGGGCCAGAGCGCGCGCAATGACGCCTCTGCCAGCTCGGCGTAGCGTCGCGCAATTTGTTCAGGTGTCGCCAAGCCACGCAAATGATGAACCCCAACCCCGAAATGCCATTCTTTGGACCATCGGCGTGTCGCATCCAACTTACTTTCGTAATCAGTTTCGCGTTGAAGAATATCGGACAGTTCTTCACACAGAACGTCTCGACCGGGCCAATCCTCAAAGAAGCTACCCGCGATCACCGCATCAAATACCCCCGCATTCTGTGATAAATGACGTGCAAGTGCAGGGGCTGTTCCAACGATATCAATCAACAGGTCGATAAGTTGCGGATTGGCTTCGAAAAGCGAAAACAGTTGAACACCCGCAGGAAGGCGCGCAAGAAATCCGTCAAATGCCAAAAGCGCTTCGTTCGGTTTTGAAGCTTGTGACAAGCGATCGACGAAATCGGGTTTAAGACGTTCGAAAATTTCCAAAGCACGCGGCGAACGCAGTGCGGGATAGGTCTGCCAACGCTCAATGATCGTGTCGTCCAAAGAGTGCGACACAGACTTTGTATGTGTCTTTGTAGGTGCCTCTGGCGCAAAAAAACCTTCCGTCAGCTCATGCACAGCAATTAGGCGTTCAAGGAGATCGCCGCGCAATTCAGCCGCGTCACGTCCCATAAATGCTGCCAAACGCGCAAAACCCTCATCAGACTTAGGCAAGCTATGGGTCTGGGCATCGCCAATCATTTGTAAACGGTGCTCTACCTCGCGATGTGCTCGGTAGTGTTCTGTTAGATCCTGCGCCGCCGCATCGGGCACCCAGCCTTTTTCGCTAAGCACCGTCAAGCCTTCGACGGTCCCAAGAACACGCAAGTCAGGATCGCGCCCCCCTGCGATGATCTGGCGGGTTTGTGTAAAGAACTCGATCTCGCGAATGCCACCACGCCCAAGCTTCATATTATGTTCGGGCAATTTGATCGCTCCGCCCAACCCTTTGTGTTCGCGGTAGCGCAGTCGCATATCATGGGCGTCCTGAATTGCCGCGAAATCCAGATGCTTACGCCACACGAAAGGCGTCAACGTTTTCAGAAACTTAGCGCCCGCCTCAAAATTACCAGCGCAAGGACGCGCTTTGATATAAGCAGCGCGTTCCCATGTACGGCCAAGGCTTTCATAATAACGCTCAGCCGCCTCCATCGCCATGCAAACAGGCGTGACGCTTGGATCAGGGCGCAAGCGTAAATCAGTGCGAAACACATAACCCTCGCCTGTGAGATCGTTCAACATGGCCGACATCTTACGTGTTGCGCGCACGAAAGAGGCACGCGCCTCGTAAAAATCATCCGGCGCAAAGTGGGTTTCATCGAACAGGCAAATCAGGTCGATATCAGACGAGTAGTTCAACTCATGCGCACCCATCTTACCCATGGCCAACACGGTCATCCCACCCGCATCCTGGATGTTGTCCTGCGTCATGCCTGGCAACTTGGCGCGTGCAATCTCTGCACCAATCGTGGCGCGCAAGGCGCATGTCACCGCAAGATCTGCAAAATCTGTCAGAACGCTTGTCACTTTTTCCAGCGGCCAAACACCGCCCAGATCCGCAAGGCCTGTGATAAGCGCAATCCGTCGTTTGGCCTGTCTCAATGCGATGGGAAGCGCTTTGCTATTTGTTTCATGCAACTCCACGAAAAGTGTTTCAATCGCGATATCTGGCGCCTCAAGTGCCGTTTGCAGCCACTCCGCTTCCTTCCCGATTAGTCCCTTAAGATAGGGACTGCACCCTGCCGCACCTCGGATCAGGTCCATTTGATCCGCGGGCAAAGACGGCAGAAGGTTTAACGCATCCTGCCCTAAGGAAACATCAAATGGCGTTGGCACACGGGTTATGGACGTGAAGTCTGTCATACGAACATCAATGCGTGCGGCGTGCGGATTTGCAAGAGCACAAACGATAAGCTTTATCGGTTTAAGCAGTTTGGAGCCTAACATGAGCAAATCCTTAGAGCGTGTACGCGCCGCCCTCTTGGCAGCGGGTCTACCGGATACGATCCGCGAAACAGGCCAAGCCACAACCGCACAAACGGCTGCAGATGAAATTGGCTGCGAAGTCGATCAGATCGTGAAATCTATTATTTTCCTCGGGCAAACGTCGGGCACCTGTCTCTTGTTCCTAACTGCTGGCGGTAATCAGGTGGACGCGACCAAAGCATCAAATCTGGCGGGCGAAGCACTGGGCAAAGCAGATGCTGCTATTATTCGTAAACAAACCGGCTTTGCGATTGGCGGGGTGTCTCCAATTGGACATCTCACGCCGCCCATGGCGTTTTTCGACCCTCGACTAAGCGAATTCACCCA
>NZ_JABBAM010000072.1 GCF_018607965.1 Planktotalea sp. | reverse complement strand
TCCTAGGGGATGATGCTGCACTTTTGCAAATGGGGGATCTGCGTCAGGTCTTGAGCACTGATCATTTACGTGGCTTTACAGATGATCCAGTCGTCATGACACGGATCGCAGCCGTGCATGCGCTCGGCGACATATGGGCGATGGGCGCTGCACCACAAGCCGCTATGGTCAGTCTGATATTGCCGCGTATGAGCGCTGAATTGCAGGAACGCACACTTGAGGAAATCATGCAGACCGCGGGGGATGTAATGAACGCAGCGGGCGCGCAGATCGTAGGCGGACATACCAGCATAGGCGCGGAATTCACGGTTGGATTTAGCCTAACGGGTATCGCAAACGCCGCACCGATAACGTTGGGCGGTGCGCAAGTTGGTGATGTTTTAATCGTTACCAAGCCGCTTGGAACGGGTGTGATCCTTGCCGCAGAAATGCAGATGCGCGCGCGCGGGGCCGATGTTGCAGCGGCCTACGCGAGTATGTCACGGCCTCTGATGCAGGATGCTTTGGCACTGGCGGGAGCACATGCCATGACGGATGTGACGGGCTTTGGACTGGCTGGGCACTTAAGCAATATGTGCCGCGCCTCAAATGTCGGGGCTGAATTGGATGTGCAGCGCGTTCCTTTGTTGAACGGTGCCTTGGCGCTAAGTGAAGAAGGTGTTCAATCGAGCCTTTACCCTGACAACTTATCAGATGCCTTAACGCTGATGAATGCGCCAGAAACGGCGCACGGACGGTTAATGCTGGATCCCCAAACTGCAGGTGGGTTGCTCGCTGCAGTGCCTGAACGGGACGCTGGAAAAGCGCTGGCAGATCAAGGTATTGGTGCGGTTCAGATCGGGCGCATCACGGATGGCCCTGTGCGATTAAAGCTGATCGAGTAACGCAGCGACTTGGCTTGCAATGCGTGAAATATCATCCGGCTCTAAGCCTTCTGTTTCAAGCGTCGCCAACACATCGTGCTCACGCTGCGCGCGGGATCGATCATAGCCACGATCATAGTGGTGTTGCATCAGCTCAGCGGCGAGCGCTTCATGCTTGCCATCGTTCAAAAACACCAACCACTGATCGACCCGTTCGTGGCCGCAAAGCGTACGCAACTTATTGAGGCGTTCCGCCATACGCGCTGGGTCTTCGAGCACATCCGCATAGTCGCGTGTCAGGAACCCTGCACGCGCAGACAGGGTCGCTGCAATATCTATCCGGGAGGCTGCGCGCATGGTTTTCCATAAGGACGCGGGGATTAGACGTTCGCCTATCTTGCTGCTTTCTGCTTCGGCCACCACGGGGCGACTGAGGTCAAGGTGCGACAGCGCCAAAGCGAGACGCGTTTCAAACATTTTCTGGCTAGGCTGCGCATCACGCATCGCCCCTAAAAGAGAGCCACGATGATTTGCCAAGCCTTCTAAATCAAGCGTCTGTGCACCCTGCTGCGCCAACACATGCAGGATTGCCGTTTTTCCAGATCCAGTGTTGCCATCAAGCAAAACAAACCGATGCGGCAGCGGATCTTCATAAAGCGTTTTCACAACAAGACGGCGGTAACTGCGATAGCCTCCCTCAAGCAGGTCCGTGCGCCAGCCAATTTGACTAAGGATCGACGCAAAACTGCCAGAACGTTGCCCCCCACGCCAGCAATAGACCAAAGGCTGCCAGCCCCCATCCTTCGCGGTCAGCTCATTTTCAATATGGGTCGCAGAATTTCGCGCGACAATTGCTGCACCGAGCTTACGTGCACGAAACGCACTTTCTTGGACGTAGATCGTACCAATCTTGGCGCGTTCTTCATTGCTCATCACGGGTAGGTTGATTGCACCGGGGACATGGTCCTCGGCGAACTCAGCAGGCGAGCGCACGTCGATCACCGAATCAAACTTGGACAGTGCGTCATGGCGTAAGTTATCGAGTGTAAATCCCATGGCGCTGCCTATCGTGCTTTCAATCCGTGCGAAAGGGCGGCAGATTGGTTTGAACGTGAAAGGACGCATCATGAAAATTGCAACTGCCGCCTATCCGCTTGACTGGTTTGATAACTGGGCCGCTTTTGAAACCAAAGCCCGCAAGTGGGTCACTGATGCAGTAAACCAAGGCACAGAGGTATTGGTGTTTCCTGAATACGGGGTGATGGAATTGGCAACACTTGCGGGGCGTGATGTGGCACTTGATTTGGAGCAAAGCCTCCATGCTGTATCTGACCTTATCCCTAAGGCTGATGCACTCTACACATCCCTAGCCCGAAAATTTGGTGTTCATATCCTGACGCCCTCTGCCCCAGTCTTTGATACGGCAGTCCACCCGACACGGCCCGTCAACCGAACGCGCCTAATTGCGCCAAACGGTAAAAGCGATGCGCAGGACAAGCAAATCATGACAATGTTTGAACGTGATCCATGGCACGTGGCAACGGGTTCTGGCACTTTGAAATTGTTCGACACAACGCTTGGGAAGATCGGTGTACTGATTTGCTACGACAGCGAATTCCCTCTTTTAGGGCGGGCTTTGATCGAAGCAGGCGCAGAATACATTCTTGTTCCGTCTTGCACAGAAGAGCTAGCTGGCTACTGGCGTGTGCGAATTGGGGCTATTTCGCGAGCGCTAGAAGGGCAATGCGTGACCGCGATGGCCTCGATTGTGGGAACTGTCGATTGGTCGACGAGTGTCGAGGCAGGCAGCGGTATGGGCAGCATATTTGGCCCACCTGACACTGGTTTCCCAAGTACAGGTAATATCGCAGAGGGCACTTTAAACCAAGCAGGCTGGACCATAGCAAATGCGCCGCGCAGTAAAATTGCAAATATGCGAAAGGCTGGGGTCGTGCGAAATAGCACACATTGGAGTGAACAGAATGGCCCGAATAGCACCATCCCCGTGACATATTGCGACTTGCGCTGAATACACCTTGAAATCTTGGAAAAATACGCCCATCTAAGCGCAACTTCCGCAAATACGCGGATCAGGTAACAATGGAGATACCATGGCCAAGGAAGATACGCTCGAATTTCCCGGTGTCGTGAAGGAACTCTTGCCGAACGCGACATTTTTGGTCGAGCTAGAAAATGGCCATACCATCATCGCGCATACGGCAGGCAAGATGCGTAAAAACCGCATCCGTGTTCTTGCAGGCGACAAAGTACAGGTCGAAATGACCCCTTATGATCTGTCCAAAGGTCGGATCAACTACCGCTTTAAATAAGCGCATGCCTGTGAACGCAGGTCTGATAATATGAATGAAACCGGTCCAATGGGGCCGGTTTTGCTTTGTTGGACGTCACTATTCTAGGGTGGAATATGAAACTTATTCTTGGAAGCGGCAGCCCTCGTCGGCTAGACCTTTTGGCGCAGATCGGCTTAACGCCCGATGACATCCGCGCGCCCGACATTGACGAAACGCCCATGAAGGCCGAACAACCCCGCCCCTACTGCGCCCGCATGGCGCGTGAGAAGGTGGCAGCGGTTCCTATTAGCGACAACGAAGTCGTCTTGTGCGCTGATACGACCGTTGCGTTGGGACGCCGAATCCTAGGCAAACCTGAAAACGCGGGCCAAGCGGCCGAATTTCTGCTTTCCCTGATGGGTCGACGCCATCGCGTTGTCACAGCGGTTGCCGTAAAACGCGGCGATCAGATTTGGGAACGCGATGTTGTGACCAACGTCAAGATGAAGCGCCTGTCGGACATTGAATTGAACGCCTACCTCGCAACAAACGATTGGCAAGGCAAAGCAGGCGGCTACGCAATCCAAGGACCTGCGTCCGCTTTCATTCCATGGATCAGCGGCAGCTTTAGCGCTGTCGTTGGCCTTCCCTTGGCGGAAACTGCAGCAATGCTGAAAGCCGCCGGATACCCCGTTTACGGAGAAAGCACATGATTGGTCGCACCATCATTCTAGATCATTTCAACGGACGCGAAGCAGCCGCCCTGATGGTAGACGGCAAGTTAGAGGATCTACTGATCGCCTCCGACGCCCCAGCCCCCGGCACGATCTATCGCGCCATCGCGGATCGCCCCGTAAAGGGCCAAGGCGGGATGTTTCTGAAAACGCCCGATGGCAACGCGTTCCTACGTCAGATCAAAGGCATGGCACTGGGGGATGAATTGCTCGTGCAGGTCACGGGCTACGCAGAGGACGGCAAAGCGATCCCCGTGCAACACCGCGTTCTGTTCAAGTCCCGCTATGTGATTGTGACGCCGAATGCGCCCGGTATCAATGTGTCCCGTTCTATTCGCGATGAGGATCGGCGCGAAGAAATCTTGGCCGTTGTCCATGACACTGTCGAGAATGTGCCCCATGGAATCATCCTACGCTCTTCTTGCGAAAACGCCGATGCAGAGGACATCGCAGAAGATTTGCTGTCGATGCTGACCCTAACGGATCAAGTGTTGACTGATGAAGGCACTGGCGCTGAAATGTTGATCGAAGGCGACGCGCCCCACCTACTCGCGTGGCGCGACTGGGTCGAACCAGCAGACGTCATCACAGAAGACGGCGGTTTCGAAACCCACGGCGTCATGGACGCGATTGAGGCGCTTGAGAGCCCGCGCCTAGAGCTGGCCGGTGGCGCATATGCATATGTCGAACCCACACGTGCCTTGATTGCTGTGGACGTGAACACAGGCAACGACACATCGATGACGGCTGGTACGAAAGCAAACTTCGCTTTGGCCAAAGCTCTGCCCCGCGATTTGCGCGTGCGTGGCCTAGGTGGTCAAATCGTGCTTGATCTCGCACCCATGTCCAAGAAAGACCGTCGCGGATTTGAGAGTGCCTTAAAAGCAGCGCTGCGCAACGATACGATCGAAACGGTTTTCGTCGGTTGGACACCTTTGGGCCACGTCGAACTCCAACGCAAACGCGCGCGCCTCCCGCTCACAGAGCTTTTAAAATGAGCTGCCCTATCTGTGAAAAAGTGACAGATGCAGGATACAAACCCTTCTGCTCCAAACGCTGCGCGGACATTGATCTGGGCAAGTGGCTAAGTGGGTCTTACGCCCTGCCCTCCTCTGATCCAGACGACGCAGGCGCGCTGATAGACGCCATGGAACAGGCGCTTGAGGCTCCTGAAAACGACCAAGACGAAAAACTACATTAATATCGCGCGTTAGCTATGGACACGCACCCCGTCCCAGCCTAAAACTCCCGCACCCAGACAGTGATTTGTCTCCCGTGCCCGGGTAGCTCAGGGGTAGAGCAGTGGATTGAAAATCCTCGTGTCGGTGGTTCAAATCCGCCCCTGGGCACCATTTTTACCAACAAATACAATGACTTAACTGAGCGCAACACGCGCTTAAGTTGTGTAATTCAAAAACACACCTTAAACACACTTTTTGCCGTGTTGCTGACTATTTTGACTGTGGAATCACGGTGTTGAACACAGTGTTGGCTGTTGCTCGCACAATCAGTCTATGCTGGAACTTACCGCTTGCTGTGTGAACGTGTTGTAGGCAACCAGTCCACCAGAGCTGACGCTATTTGACGTAATAGCCTGAATGACCACCTGATGTGTCACCATCAGTGTGAACGTGTCCTCCGAAAGCCCGTCTAATTTACGTCTAAGAATAGCAAGTGTTTCGTCTTTTGGCGCATGTGATTGGAAGAATGAGTTCAGTCCAGAAAAAGTTTGGACATCGCCAAGGTCCAGAAGGCGTGCAGTTTCCTTGCATCGGCACCATTCGCTGGAAAGCACTTCATCAAATGCAAAGCCTGCCTGCTTAAGCGCCGCCCCTATATGCCTAGCTTGGTCCCTACCCTCATCACTCAGATTGCGCTGTGTCGCACACTCTTTAACAGTGAAGCTTTCTGGATCCCCAAAGCCGGGCGCGAGCGCATGACGCATAAACAGCACATTTGCATTGATAGCTTTAACAGCATCATCAAGCGTCTGTGTTTCTGCACTCACATAGGATGCGTTAACCATGAACAGCCATAGTAATGCAGCGAATACTTTACGGCACATATGAGCCCCCCCTTGCGTCAGTGAGACTTATGTAGCGTGCATGTTGTGATTTTCAAAACGCCTTCAAACACACACTTTGGTAGACTTGTTGGTACGCCCTGCCATAGTGTTGCTGCAAGGAGCATGACATGCGGCAGCTGCGCGATGACACACATCTGATACTGGACGGCGAGGTGCGGGTGTATCGGCGTGAGCGCAGCAAGCGCTGGCAGGCAGCCTTTGTAATTGACGGGCACACCATCCGCATCAGCACCGGCAAGCGAGATTTGACTGAGGCCAAGGAGTATGCCCGCGACACGTTTTTGGAATACAAGTTCCGGCACAAGAATGACCTACCTGTTGTTACCAAGAAGTTCAGCGACGTTGCGCGCCTTACCATTGCCGATATGCGCAAACAG
>NZ_JABBAM010000101.1 GCF_018607965.1 Planktotalea sp. | reverse complement strand
GTGTCGCACGGCCCTTAAAGCCCTGCAGATTTGCGTTCACCCAAGCCATTTCAGTTTTACACTCCCAGTCGTTTTTCAGCGGACATTAATAGACGCCGCCTTTTTTGACGCGGAAAGCAAATTCAGTGTCGCCCCCGCTCGCAAGCACGTTGGCTTGCTCCACCCAATTATTGCGCGTGACGCGACCTTTGAATCCTTCAAGATTTTGATCAACCCATGACACTTCTTCGTCGCTCCATGCCGCAACTTGATCGAAGTGGAAGAAACCAAGCTTGTTCAGCAGGGCTTCCATCTTGGGGCCAACACCTTTGATCATTTTCAGATCATCCGCGCCCGACTTGCGCGCAGCCTTCATTGTCTTAGGTTTCTTACCCTCCGAGACGGCGTTTGGCGCGGTCTCTGTTTTCGCGGGTGAAGCAACCTTAGGAGCCGCTTTAGCCGTTGCCTTGGCGTCCTGCTTAATCACGGCTGTTTTTGCCTTGGCTGCAGCTTTCGGCGCTTTGGTTTTTGGCTTTGATGCTGGCTGGGATAGTGCACTGCCCTGCCAAGGTGACAAGAGTGGAACTTCTGTGCCATCAATGCGCTTGATCGTATCACCAATATCAATAGCTAACTGAGCCGACGCATTATACTCAGTTTTGCCACTGTCGTAATCTTTAAGACTGCTTAGACCGAACAAAGGTTCGCAAGAGTAGCGCCCGTTTTGTGGCCCCGGCGTCGAAACTGAACCCGCAGCCATGTCGTCGAGCAACTTGGAAAGACCCTCAGTTGTGAGGTCCTCATAATAATCTTTGCCGATCTGGGCCATTGGCGCGTTTGTGCAAGCGCCTAGGCACTCGACCTCTTCCCATGAGAATTTGCCGTCCGCACTGATTTGGTGGGCTTTCGGTGCGATCTTGGTCTTACAGACCCCGACAAGATCCTCAGCACCGCAAATCATGCAAGACAGCGTGCCGCAAATCTGGATATGCGCAACCGAACCAGCCGGCTGAAGTTGGAACATAAAATAAAATGAAGCAACCTCAAGACCGCGAATATAGGCCATGCCGAGCATATCGCTGATGTTTTCAATCGCAGGCCGTGTCAGCCAGCCTTCCTGCTCTTGCGCACGCCATAAAAGTGGAATGATTGCAGAGGCTTGACGACCCTCAGGATATTTCGTGATTTGCGCTTCGGCCCATGCTTGGTTTGCAGGTGTGAAAGCAAAGCTATCGGATTGTTCTTTGTGAAGACGGCGGAGCATTAAAACAACCCTTCGTGCCCACGGCAGGCGTCAAAGCCTCCGGCGGGGATATTTATGGAAAGAAGAAGATCAAGACGCGTCATCATTATCTGTCAATCTCGCCGAATACGACGTCCATTGTACCAATGATCGCAGCCACGTCGGCCAATTGATGACCGACTGCGATGTGATCCATCGCTTGCAAATGCAAGAAACCAGGTGCGCGAATTTTGGAGCGGTAGGGTTTATTGGACCCGTCTGCCACAAGATAAACCCCAAATTCACCTTTGGGCGCTTCGACCGCACAGTAAACTTCGCCCGCAGGAACGTGGAAGCCCTCGGTGTAGAGTTTGAAGTGGTGGATGAGCGCCTCCATTGAGGTTTTCATATCACCGCGCTTTGGTGGGGACAGCTTGCCGCGCGCCATGACATCACCTGGTTCAACGCGCAGTTTTGCGATGGCTTGTTGGATGATGGAAACGGATTGCGTCATTTCTTCCATGCGGCACAGGTAGCGATCATAACAATCGCCGTTCTTGCCAACTGGGATTTGGAAATCGAACTCATCGTAGCATTCATAGGGCTGCGCGCGGCGTAGATCCCATGCAAAACCAGAGCCACGTACCATGACGCCAGAGAAGCCATAATTGAGGATATCCTCTTCTGTGACCACGCCAATATCAGCGTTACGCTGTTTGAAAATGCGGTTTTCAGTCAGCAGGCCATGCATGTCGTCCATGAATTTCGGGAACTCATGTGACCATGTTTCGATATCATCAAGCAGCGCGTCTGGCAGGTCTTGGTGCACACCACCCGGGCGGAAATACGCCGCGTGAAGACGCGCGCCGCTGGCACGTTCGTAAAATACCATCAGCTGTTCGCGCTGCTCAAAACCCCAAAGCGGCGGCGTAAGCGCGCCAACGTCGAGGGCTTGGGTCGTGACGTTCAACAAGTGGTTCAGAACGCGGCCAATTTCGGAATAGAGAACGCGGATCAACGACGCGCGGCGTGGCACTTCGATTTCGCAAAGCTTTTCGATGGCCAAGCACCAAGCGTGTTCTTGGTTCATCGGGGCCACGTAGTCGAGCCGGTCGAAGTATGGCAGATTTTGCAGGTACGTGCGGCTTTCCATCAGCTTTTCAGTGCCACGGTGCAGCAGGCCGATGTGGGGATCGCAACGTTCAACAATTTCACCGTCGAGCTCTAGGACAAGACGCAAAACCCCGTGCGCCGCAGGGTGCTGCGGGCCGAAGTTGATATTGAAGTTACGGATTTTCTGTTCGCCGGAAAGCGCGTCGATTGCGCCGTCGTCAAATTTGGAGCCGTCCATCATGTCGTGTCTCCCCGCACTAAAATATACGCAGGGCGTATAGTTTGGGATTTTTTAAAAATTCCGGCGGCAACTAACAATGCGCAAGTCGCCAACACCTCACCATAAACGCTCAGAAACAAATCCATCATTTCGCCTCCTCCGTCTTTTCGTCACCCGGAAGCACATATTGCGCGCCTTCCCATGGGGACATGAAATCAAACTGACGGTATTCTTGCACCAAGCTCACAGGTTCATACACAACGCGCTTTTCGACTTCGTCGTAGCGCACTTCTGTGTAGCCCGTTGTCGGGAAATCTTTGCGCAGCGGATGCCCGCGAAAACCGTAATCCGTGAGAATACGGCGCAAATCGGGGTGGCCCGAGAACAGCAAACCAAACATGTCGTAAACTTCGCGTTCAAACCAGTTCGCGCTGGGATGCACGTCAACAATAGATGGGACCATGTCGTCTTCGCGCACGTGCAGGCGCAAACGGATGCGATGGTTCATGTACATCGACAAGATATGGTAAACGAGGTCAAACCGCTTGCCACGCTCTGGGTAATCCACCGCGGTGATATCCACGAGTGATGAAAAACGGCAGTTCGCATCCGTTTTCAGGAACTCAACAAGGTCCACGATGTTTGCAGGGGCCACTGTCACATTCAGCTCCCCCCGCTCAATCGCCCAGCCTAAAACGCAATCGGGGCGTTTGAGTTCGATATGTGTGCCTAGTTCTTGCAGCGCGTCGCTCATGTAGGTTCTCCTTGCCCCGCCTTAGCGCACAATTGTTCCGGTACGGCGCATTTTGCGCTGGAGTTGCAGGATGCCATAGAGCAATGCTTCTGCCGTTGGGGGGCAGCCGGGCACATAGATGTCTACAGGCACAATGCGATCACAGCCGCGCACAACAGAATAGGAATAGTGATAGTAGCCGCCGCCGTTCGCGCAGGATCCCATGGAGATCACGTAGCGAGGTTCCGGCATTTGGTCATATACCTTGCGCAGTGCGGGGGCCATTTTGTTGGTCAACGTACCCGCGACAATCATCAGGTCAGACTGACGTGGGGACGCGCGCGGCGCCGTGCCGAAACGTTCAAGATCGTAGCGCGGCATAGACGTGTGCATCATTTCAACGGCGCAACACGCCAGACCGAATGTCATCCAGTGCAAGGACCCCGTACGCGCCCAATTGATCAGATCATCCGTGGACGTCAGCAAAAAGCCCTTGTCAGCAAGTTCAGCGTTCAGCGCCTGCGTTCCATGTTCGCGATCACCACCAGCGGTGTTTGGACCCAATTGGATACCCTCTGCCATCACTCCCATTCCAACGCTCCTTTTTTCCACTCATACGCGAAGCCTGCGGTCAGGACCGCAAGGAAAACCATCATCGACCAGAAACCCACCATGCTCACGTCCTTCAAGGCAACGGCCCAAGGGAAGAGGAAGGCGATTTCAAGGTCGAAAATGATGAATAAGATCGAGACCAAATAAAAGCGCACATCGAATTTCATGCGCGCATCGTCGAATGCGTTAAATCCACATTCATAGGCTGACACTTTTTCAGGGTCTGGATTGCGCACGGCAATAACAACGGCAGCGAGGATCAAAACCAATCCTAGACCGATGGCTACGGCTAGAAAGATGATGATGGGGAGGTATTCTCTTGCGATATCTTCCACGAAGAACGGTTCCCTTCGGTATTGTGCGCACGCCTATCAGCAGACGATGCGCTCAAAAAAAACGTATTTGGCTGTGTGGGGTTTACCGAGACGCGCCAAAAGGGTCAACTCACCGAAGGTAAGAATTGAACGTAAGGCGCACAACAGATTAACCTTGTTTTACAGGCTTTGACGGCGAATTTGCGCGAAACCTGTCAAAACTTCAAAACTAAGTGCGCGGTTGTGTCTGGTTTTTGTGATCACAAGCGTGGGATCCCCTTTGGTTTTGCTGGCTTGATTCCTTATTTGCACAGACAAACCACCAAAGGGTTAAGAATGTTATTCTTTGATCCAATTTGGCGCGCGTTTTTCAAAGAAAGCTGAAATTCCCTCATGGGACTCGGGGCTATCCCAACGCTTGGCCAACGCGCCAATCGTATGCTGGATCACCACTTCATCGATGGGTTTAGAAAGCTCGCGAATAAGCGCTTTTGCATCCGCAATCGCCCCCGGCGCGCACGACAAATACGGCGTCACTTCCGCCTCGATAGCGTCATCCAGTTGATCCGCATGTACGACCTTCGCTAAAAAACCCAGCGCATGCGCCTCCATTGCATCAAAGCGGCGCGACGACATGAAGACACGGCGCGCGTTCGCGGCCCCCATGCGCGCAATGACATACGGTCCAATTGTCGCGGGGATCAGTCCCAGGCGCGTTTCCGTCAGGCCCATCAATAGCCCCTCAACACCAATCGCCACATCGCACACACTGGCCAGCCCAACGCCGCCCCCAAACGCGTTCGCATGAATGCGCCCGATCAGCGGTTGCGGCAACGTGTCGAGCGCTTGCAGCATATACGCCAACTTTCCCGCCTGCCCGCTTCGCGTTTGCGCATCCAAATCCATTTGCGCGCGCATCCACGCCAGATCACCGCCAGCACAGAAACTTTTACCCTCTGCACCAAGGACGACCACACGGATGGATGCATCGTTCGCGATTTGCTTGGCGGCCGCGCTCAACTCATCCAACATTTCCTCTGACATCGCATTATGCTTTTCAGCGCGCGCAAGTGTCAGGGTCGCGACGCCGCGTGCATCCACCCCTAAACGGATCGTTTCGAAACTCATGTTGTTGCCTCACTGCGCATCGCACGCGCCATTTGCGCGGCCTGTTCTAAAATCACCAAATCCAAACCCGTCTTATACCCCAACTGCGACATACGTTTGGCAACAGCCTCGGTTGCCACGTTGCCAGAGGCACCGGGTGCGTAGGGGCATCCACCCAAACCGCCAATTGCTGCGTCAAACACGCGGACACCCTTTGCAAGCGACGCTACGATGTTGTCCAAAGCGCGCCCAGACGTGTCGTGATAATGCCCAGCCAAAACCGCGTCAGGCACCGCGTCCTGAACCGCGCACAGCATATTTCGGATGTCTTCGGGGTACGCATGACCCGTGGTGTCGCCCAAAGACAGCTCGTAACAGCCCATCTTCATCAACTCTTTCGCAATCATAGCAACGGCCTTTGGGGCCGTCGGCCCATCATAAGGGCAATTCACAACGCATGAGATATAACCACGCACAGGAATGCCTGTTTCATGGGCCGCCTCAGCAACGGGGCGAAAGCGTTCAAGGCTTTCTGCGATGCTCGCGTTGATGTTGGCCTTGGAAAACCCTTCACTGGCAGAGCCAAAAATCGCGACTTCATCCGCGTTCGCTGCAATCGCCCCCTCAAACCCGCGCATATTGGGCGTGAGGGCAGCATATGAAATGGCGTTTTGACGTGTGATGCCCGCAAGTACGTCCGCGCTGGTTGCCATTTGGGGCACCCACTTGGGACTGACAAAGCTTGCCACTTCGATCCTTGAAAATCCCGCCGTGCTTAGCAAATCGACCAGTGCGATTTTATCCTCGGCCGAGATAAGCTGCGCTTCGTTCTGAAGACCGTCGCGCGGGCCAACCTCGAAAATCTCGACTTTTTTGTTCATCGCGCAGCCGTCCAAACGGGATAAAACGCCTCTGTATAAAGCAAACTATTCTCGTCAGGCAGGCTCGCTCGAAACGCAGGACGTTCTTCAAGGCGCGCGAACCATTCTGCCGTCGCGGGATGCTGATCGAGCGTGCAAAACTTCTGCCCCAGATAAACCGCCTGCCCGACGCTGATGTCGGCGGCTGAAAATCCACTGGTCAAAAGCGTGTCGCGGTTCTCAATTGGCGTGCTTAAACGCGCCTCCAGTGCATCATAGCACTTGGACAGACGCGCGGCCTCCAATTTCATCACCGCCGGGCTTCGCATCGCATCATCATAAAGCACAATGTGTTGTTGCGTCAGCGCCGCCACATGTTGGCTGATCGTCTCAGAAAAATGTACCCAGACCAACCATGCCATACGATCAGGATTACCCGCAGGCCGACCG
>NZ_JABBAM010000034.1 GCF_018607965.1 Planktotalea sp. | reverse complement strand
CATGCCTTGCCCCATCAGAACTTCAACCTGCCGTAACTTCACGACAATCTCTTCAGGCTTGGGTCTCTTAATAGCCATCGTTGGTCCTCCGCTTTCCTAACTATAGGGGCGGACCACTTCAAAGGGGGAGGCTCAGATCGGTGAGTTTTGCGCCCTAAAACGAGGGCAGCCAGAGCGCCAATTGCGGGAAAGCGACGAGAAGAGCGACGAGCAACAGCGAACACCCGATGAACGGGAATGCGGAGGTGTAGATCACGCGCATTGTTGTTCCTTTTGGCGCAACCCCTTTCATCACGAATAGAAGCAATCCAAAGGGTGGCGTGGTAAAGCTTATCTCCAGCGCGAGCAGCATAATCAATCCGAACCAGATTGGATCAAAGTTGAGTGTGACCGCCAGCGGGAAGAAGATCGGCACGGTGAGAAGCATCATCGAAATTTGCTCCATGAACATGCCAAGCAATAGCAGAACTGCGAACATCACCAAGAGCATGGCGAGGGGGGCAAGATCGAATGAAATCGCCCAGTTGACCAAGCCGCGTGAAGCACCCGAGAAGGCAAGAAGCTGGCTAAACGTGGCTGAGCCAAAGACGATGAGATAAGCCATGAGTGTCACACGCAGTGCACCGACCACTGATTGCTTCATCGCCTTCCATGTGAGACAGCGAAACACGGCCGCGAGGATCAGGACGCCAAGCGCGCCAAAGGCGGCGGCCTCAGAAGGGGTGACGAAGCCGCGGATCATCAGGACGACAATCACCACCATGACACCGACCATTGGAACGACTTCGCTAATCAGCAATTTGAATTTCCGCGCGAATGTCATCGGGTCTACGTCATAGGCGGGGGCAGCTGACGGGTCGATTTTGGTCTGGAGATAGATCGTTGCGATGTAGAAAAAGGCGAGGATCAGGCCGGGAATTACGCCCGCAATCAAAAGCGCCGCAACGTCGATCTGTGCAAGTGTTGCGAGCAGCACGGCAAGGGCAGACGGCGGAATGATGATCGCAAGGCCGCCTGTGCCCAAAATAGGACCGATGCTCATATGCGGTTTATATCCGCGCTTTGCCATTTCGGGCACCATGAGCGAGCCAAGTAAAGCCGTTGATCCCATGGAAGATCCCGAGAGCGTTGAAAATGCTGTACCACCCAGAACGGTCACATAGCTTAAACGACCCGGCAATCGACCGAGTAACTTGTCGATGGCGTTAAACATGCGCCCGCCGAGGCCGGTGTGAAAGAACACTTCGCCCATCAGCAAGAACAGCGGTATCGGCACAAGTGCATATTTGGTGAGCGATCCAAGCCCGTTGTTAAGCAATTGTATGACGCCGCGCTCGCCTCCCATGAAGATCCATGCTCCAATGATATTTGCCGCAAGGAATGCCAATGCGACTGGCATGCCAATGGCCATCAAAACAACGATCATGCCCAGCAGCAGGGCGAGTGCTTCAAACCATTCCATTATTCGTGAATTCCCGCTTCGCCGGAGTGCATAAGCTCTGATCCAAAGACAAAGCGTGAAAATTCTATGGCCATCATGCAAAAGCTGATCGGGAAAGTGATGGTCAGCATCCAGCGCGGATAATAATACGCGCGCGTATCAAAATCGCCGCGCTCGATATTCTTCAAGCACAGCTCGATGCCTTTCCACGTCAAGATCAGGCACACAGCCACACAAGCAATTGCGACGCCGCGGCTGACAATGCGGCGAAGCCAATCGGGGAGGGCAGCAGTGACCAATTCAATGTGAACATGCCCCTTTTCACGCACCAGCCACGGCGCACCAAGCATCGTCATGTAAAGCAGACCGTATTCACCCGATGTGAAAAGCCATGCAAAAGGTTGCAGTCCTGTGTTGCGCATCAGGACCGAGGTGATGACCGAAATCATCAACCAAACAAGAGTAAGACCGGCGATGGTTGCCAAAGCATATAGCACTGTCGAATAGGCTTTCGAAATCATCGCATTGTCCTTTAAACGGATGTGTGGGCGCGAAGAAGCCGCGCCCACAGGTATTATTGCTTATTTAGCTGCGTCTGCATCATAGAAAAGTTCAAGCAAACGATCGTAATTGTCCGTGCCGCCTGGCTGTTCAGCCATGACGCTTTTCATACGCTCCCATGTGGTTTCAACAGCAGCTGCAAGGTATTTCGCTTTTGCTTCGCCTTCGAGTGTTACGACTTTCATGCCTGCTGATTCTAGCGCTGCAAAGTCCTCATCGCGCTTAAGGCGCAGGGCCGCAACGCTGTCTGCTTCGTGCTGGATCGCGACGTCCTGCAGGATCGTGCGGGATTCCTCTGACAGGGACTCCCACTTTTCTTGATTCACAATGACGCCAAGGTCCGTGGAGAAGAAGCAAGGCTCGATCCGGTAGTTCAGGAATTCGTTCCACTTGAGATCAATCAAGCCGATCTGTGTCCAGCCGGTTGCATCGACAACGCCGCGCTGAAGCGCAGAGTAAACTTCGCCTGTTGGAAGGTCGATCACTTGCGCGTTCAGATAGCCCGAGAAGAACGCGTTATACACGTTATTGCCGCGTAATTTTATACCGTCGACGTCAAAATTGCCGTCTGCATCAAATTTCGGTTCATCACGCGTCCAAAGATTGTAGCACACTCCACTGTCGAACCAGCCAAGGTATTTAAGGCCCATCTTTTCTTGGTGGATTTCATCTATCAACGCGATGCCGCCGCTTGCGCGCGCTTCAACTGCAGTCATGTTCGAAGTGACCATCGCATCCTTTTCAGGAAGTGCGCCGCCGTAGAAAGAGCCGGGTGTATAAACCATATCGACGACACCATCGCGCACCGCATCAGGCTGTTGGAACATGCCAATCGCTTCCGGGCCGCCGCGTACGTCGATTTGGATCACGCCTTCGCCAGCAGCGTTCACTTTGTCCACAAAGGACAAAAAGCTTTTCGTGTAGATCAGCGTTTCTGGAAATGCGTGTACCGCTGAAATCGTATCTTCGGCCTGCGCCATGCTGGCTACGAGAGTGGATCCTGCAAGGACGCTCCCTAAAATAGTCATTTTCATGTGTCTTCCTCCACTTGTTTACATGCGGCCAATCTTTTTGATGAGCCGTTTTTTACGGCACCTCCCCGATGCCGCGTTTCTTCAATCCACATGTGCGGGCCATGCCCAAGGTGCAGATTGGTGTCGTTGGGTTTTGTACGCAGCAATTTGCGCGGTGTGCTGTTTGGTCAGGTCGATATCATCCCAGC
The DNA here is from genome assembly GCF_018607965.1 of Planktotalea sp. Lineage (GTDB taxonomy): Bacteria > Pseudomonadota > Alphaproteobacteria > Rhodobacterales > Rhodobacteraceae > Planktotalea. The sequence goes on along the minus strand of NZ_JABBAM010000034.1, from coordinate 3,514 downwards.
CGTTGATCAGTTTGACGCGCCAACTGTCCTCAAGCGCGAAACTGACTTGGGTTGTACCAATGGTGATTGTCCCTTGCTCGAGATTGATCTGTGCGTCGCCTGTTGCGCCGCTTAAAGCATTCCAATCCGCATCGCTCACACGTGCGGGAAGCAATCCGTTGTTCACAGCGTTGCTAGAGAAAATATCGCCAAAACTCAGGGCGATCACAGCGTGAAAGCCCGCATCAACCAACGCATAAACCGCCGCTTCGCGTGAAGAGCCGCTACCAAAGTTAGCCCCAGCCAGCAGGATGCTTGGCTTGGCGTTCCCATTCAGCGAAAAGTCTGGATCAAGCGTGCCATCAGGCGCGCGGCGCAAATCGTGTAACAGATAATTGCCATATCCCTCCGAGCGCGGCACAGACATAAAACGTGCCGGGATCAATTGATCCGTGTCGATATTAGCAAGCGGCAGTGTGATGACTGTGCCTTTATGTGTGCTCCAGCCGGCCATCAGAGTGCCCTGCCTTGTAGCAATGGGCGCACATCTGAAATTGTCCCATTCACCGCTGCTGCCGCGACCATCGCTGGCGACATCAAATGCGTGCGCGCCCCGCGTCCTTGGCGTCCACGGAAATTGCGGTTGGTGGAGGAGGCGCAGCGCTTGCCGCTTTCAACCAAATCGCCGTTCATCCCAACGCACATAGAGCAGCCAGAGGCGACCCAAGTCAGGCCAGCATCTGTGAAAATACGATCCAACCCTTCTTGCTCTGCTTGCGCTTTCACCAAGGCCGAACCGGGCGAAACGAGTCCGCTGATTTTGGCACTGCGCCCAGACAGAACCGCAGCCGCCGCGCGTAGGTCTTCTATACGACCGTTGGTGCAAGAGCCGATGAAGACTTGATCAACAGGCGTGCCGATAAGTGGCTGACCTGCGGTGAGCCCCATGTAGTCGAGCGCGGCTTTTGCAGCCTTGCCTTTGCTTGCATCCAGGTGATTAGGATCAGGAATTATCGCGGTCACGGGAAGCGCTTGTTCAGGACTTGTACCCCAAGTCACCGTCGGCGCAATGTCCGCGGCATCAAAACGCACGTCACGATCAAACTCCGCATCATGATCAGTGTTGAGCGTGGCCCAATCTGCCAATGATGCTTCCCAATGTGCCCCCTTCGGCGCATAGGGACGTCCCTTCACATATTCAAACGTCGTCTCATCCGGCGCGATCATGCCAAAGCGCGCGCCGCCCTCAATGGACAGGTTGCACAGCGTCATGCGCCCTTCCATGCTGAGCGCTTCAATCGCTGAACCAGCGTACTCAATCGCATGCCCCTGCGCGCCGCCTGTGCCAAGCTGCGCTATCCAGTTCAGTGCGATATCCTTGGCGCTAACGCCAGCAGCCAGCGTGCCATTCACGGTGATGCGCATCGCTTTGGGCTTGCGCTGCCAAATGGTTTGGGTTGCCAGAACATGCGCTACTTCGGTCGCGCCGATGCCAAAGGCCAGCGTGCCGAAGGCACCATGGGTTGACGTATGGCTATCGCCACAATTGATCAATAATCCCGGCAAGGTCAGACCTTGCTCGGGGCCAACCACATGGACGATGCCTTGGGTGGGATCATCCAGATCAAAAATCTTTAATCCATGCACTGCCACATTGCCCCGCAGAGTTTCTATCATACGGGAGATTTGTGGGTCTTTAATTTTGGCGCGCCCGTGCGTCGGAGCGTAGTGATCCACCACAGCAAAAGTCAGATCAGGTGCGGCCATGTCGCCTTCGCGCGCAGCGAGCTTGGCGAATGCGTGATGCGATCCTTCGTGTACCAAGTGGCGGTCGACCCATAAAAGCGATGTTCCGTCTTCGCGGATCAGCACCTCATGGGCGTTCCATAGTTTGTCTAAAAGGGTTTGCGCTTTGCTCATGTCGTGCCGCGCTCGGCTTGACCGATGGAGGGTTCCCAGTGGCGCCCTTTGCCCTCGCCAATGCGGTTCAGGGGCATTTCAAGACTAAACATATCAGGGCGGTAGAGCGCAGAAAGATACTCGACCCCGTTGCCATCCACATCGCGCATCACGCGTTTGAGCGACAACAGCGCGGAGCCGACAGCGACTTCTAAAGCTTCTGCCACATCTGGCCCTGCAAGCGTGGCAGACACAGATTGATGCGCCTCGACAATCTGCACGCCGCTGCGTTCCAAGAGTTTAAACAGCGGAGTGGTGGCCAGATCATCCTCTGAATAATTCTGCGCGATACTGGCGGGAACATAGGTTGTCAGATGCGAAAAGGGAATGTCATCGGCGCTGCGCACACGGGTTGCGATTTGGGCTTTTTCAGGGGTATCCCAATTCATCGCCTGCGCCACGAAATCGGGGGCAGGGCTGTAGGAAAACGACAAAAGCCGCGCGGTGGTGCTATGTCCCATTTCGACAAGTTGCGGCATTAGCGTGTTGAAGTTCATTGCCGCACGTTTGCCCGCTAGCGCAGCTGAGCGCACGATTGTACCACTGCCCGCGCGTTTCTCGATCAGGCTGGCATCACTTAAGGCGTCCAACGCGCGGCGCACGGTAACACGTGATACCCCATAGCTCTCTGCAAGGCGTTGCTCTCCGGGCAGGCTTTTGCCATCGCTCAATCGTCCATCAGAAATTTGATCGCGCAAAGATAGGTAAACCCGCCGCGCTTTCGCGCCCTCTGGTAGATGTGCGTTTGGCATATTGCCCACGGCCCGATTCCCTCCCAAGAATTCGTGTGATGGTACGAGTGTCGATCAAAAAATCAAGTAGTTGCTTTTCCTTTTCATGAAATTAAACTTACCAAAAATACAATATGTGTATTACAAATAATACAAGTTGCGTTTGGGAGGACGGTATGCCGATTGTCGAACTTCATGTCTTAGAGGGATATGATTCAACGGAAAAACAGCGATTGGGCGAGGCGCTAACAGACGCCGTTCGATTCGTTGTACCCGCTGCGCCCGAGCTGGTTACAGTGATGATCCATGACATGCCGCGTGAGAATTACTATCGCGGGCGGACCATCCGAACACCCGCACCTACGCGACCTGATCCATCCAATCTGGTGCAGAGTTTCCTAAGCGCGATGGAAGCGCGCGAGATTGACGTGGCGCAAGCCATGCTGGGCGTTGGGTTCGTTATGAACTTCCCCGCAGCGCCACCGATGCACAACCTACAAGAGCTGATCGACTGGGCCAAACCGCGTTATCGCTTTGTGAAAAAGACCTATGAAGGATACGACGCGATGCAAGGCGCTGGCGATCAGGCGATTGTCTATTGCCGTGGCACGCTGTCAGGTGAATGGCCGGATGGCGCGGCCTTCGCGGGTATCCGGTTTATTGACCGATTTGAAATTACAGATGGCAAGATCACCCGCCAAGACGTGTGGAACGACATTGCAGATATAAAGGCGCAGACATGAATACTTCGGGTATGAGCGACATTGATCCAATCACCCTTTCCGTTCTGTCAGGACGCATGGAGCAAATCGCTGATGAAATGGACGCGACCTTGTTTCGCGCGG
>NZ_JABBAM010000172.1 GCF_018607965.1 Planktotalea sp. | reverse complement strand
CGTGAATCATATCAGCCCCACAGGCTCAATCAGTTAATGGGTCCTGACCCTAAGGAACCGGTTCTTTAAGTGGCTCACCAATGCAAGAAAATTGAAGTTCGGAGATGCAGAAATTCACCTTGATGCCGAGGTGGACGAGGTCATCACATCGGCTATGGATCGTGGCATTACGGTCTTTGGCCGATCTGCACCGGTGGGTTCTAGAGCGGGATTAAACGTGTCTGCATTTCTGACGCAATGGCAGGCTACAGAAAGAATGTTCTTAGAAAATAGTAATTTGTCTACATCAGATGACAGTGTATCTAAAATCATCCATAATCCCAGAGCCTTATTCGAAAGAGCTTTTAAGAACAAAATAATCGACAGCAATCTTTACAGAACGTTGCTGGAGTTGCATCATTTGAAAAATTTGATCTCTCATGACTTGGCTGCCTTTGAAACAAGGAGGCAAAATAGCCAAGAGTTAATGAATCTAATACAAAGCGTAAGCGAGCGAGTAACTCAAGCTCTTGCGAAGAAATAAAGCTTTCTAACACGACTTCTGTATCAAAATACTTACTTGAGAAATATTCGTGCTTGGCTCCGGTAACGTAGAGCGAAAGCTTCTTGCAAGGTTTTGCACTATCAGAACTTCTGAAAGTGCTATCGAGGTTCTGCGAAGTTATTGAAATTTCGCTAGAAAGGTCAAACCGTCAAGTTGAAAAGGAAGCGACGCTCTCTCGAACGCCGCTTCCTCATTTCTCAATAGCCTCCCACAGAAGACCAGCAAAGCAAGCCGCCTTACTTAATATCAGCCATACGGCCCGCATTGATCGACCCTTCAGCATCCGCAACCGCAGCTGTTAGTGCGTCAAAGATCTCGCCGCCACCTTCTACGTTGCCTTTGAACCAATCATAAACCGGTGTTGCGGCTTCTTTGAAAGCGGCTTTCTCGGCGGGTGTTGGTACGTATAGATCACCGCCGCCTGCGACGAAGTCCGCGTAGGCTTGGATGGACTTACGCTTGGGCGACGCGAATGTCGCTTGCTGTAGCTGGGAGAACCCGTCGACCACAACGGAACGCATGTCTTCTGGCATCGCCATGAAGCTGTCGTTGCTCATCCACCAGAGTGCGCCCATGTAGGCGTGGCCGTCAAGCGTGACATACTGCAGACCCGCATCTGGGAACTTCATGCCCATGATGTCGGTGATGCCGTTCTTGGAGCCTTCAACAACGCCCGTTTGGAATGATGTGAACAGCTCAGGCCATGGGATTGGCGTCGGGGAGGCACCCAGTGCGCGGACGAGTTCTTGTGGAAGATCAGCAACAACCGTGCGAATTTTCAGGCCTTCCATGTCGGACGGGTTTTGTACGCGACGCTTTGTGTTCGCGAAGTTGCGCCAGCCACCAGTGTTGCCGATTGTCATCAAGCGGATTTTGTCGCCGGAAGACGCAAGCGCCATGGAGCGCATTTTGCGTGTGAAGTCGCCCTGCAGAACGGCTTCTGCAATACGATCATCCGCCATCAAGTATGGCAAGTCCAGAACCTGCACATATGGGAAGATGCCAGCCGCGCCGCCGGACGTGGAAATATACACGTCGATGGAACCGTCTGCGACACCTTGCAAGCACTCAGCGCCCTTAGAGCAAAGCTGTGTACCGATGAACAATTCAACTTCGATCGCGCCGTTTGAGGCAGCTTCGACGTAGTTCTTGAAAACAACCAGACCATCATAGTCTTCGTCGTTCTCATTCGAGTTGGCTGTTGCGCGAATTTTATACTGCGCGTGGCCTTCTGCGAAAGCCGCAAAACCGCTTGTTGCGATAATGCCAGCTGCAAGCAGCGTTTTTGTTAGACTCTTCAACATTTTTTGGTTCTCCCAATTAGTTTTTTAGTTAGTTAACGAACCCCGTTAGACGAGGGACGGTCATCGAAATGGCCGGAATGTAGGTAATCAAGAAGATCACGAATATTTCGACCAAGAGGAATGGAATAATGGCGCGTGCGATGGATTCGACGCGTTCGCCAGAAACAGAACTGGCCACGAACAACACCAGCCCCATAGGGGGGGTGGCGAGACCGACAGTCAGATTCACGCTCATGATGATTGCGAAATGCACAGGGTGCACGCCGAGATCGACGAAGATTGGACCCAAGATCGGGCCAAGAATGATGATCGCGGGACCTGCGTCTAAGAACATGCCGACGATGAACAAAAGCAGGTTGATCAGGAACAAAAGGATCAGGGGGTTGTCAGACAGGCCAAGGATGATCGCGGCCAATTGCTCTGGCGCGTGGGACAGGCTGACAACGGTTTTGAATGCCATTGCTGCCCCGACCAACAAGAGAACGACCGCTGACGTGCTGGCCGCTTTCATCAAGATCAGCGGCATGTCTTTTACACGCAATGTGCGCAAGATGAAGAAGCCGACGAGCACCGCGTAGAACACCGCGATTGCTGCGGCCTCTGTAGGTGTGAAGACACCCACAAGAATGCCGCCCAAGATCAGGATTGGCGTTTGCAAAGGCACCATCGCGCGTTTGCATACCATACGTAAATCGTGGCTGACGAGCTGACGTATGCCTAGGAACAATCCGTGGGCGGCCAAAAGTGCGCCGCCAAGAGACAACCAGTTGGCCGTCGTACTTGCATCTTCACCAAGGGGAACGAAGGACCAGATCACCAATGCGATGTTCAAGCGCACCAGAATGAAAGAGACCCACCATTCTACAGCCCCCATATGCGTGCCCTTTAGAACGACGCGCTTTGCGGCTGGTAGATTGTACTTATCAGCGGTCAGGCGGACCATGATCATCAAACCAACACCGACCAAGATGCCCGGAACGATGCCCGCAAGGAAAAGCGCCGCAACGCTTTCGCCCATAACATATGCATAGATAATCATGATGCCAGAGGGTGGAATGATCGGGCCGATGACCGAAGAGGCCGCCGTGATCGCCGCTGCGTATCTGCGGGTGTAGCCTTCCTTTTCCATCGCGGGGACCAACATGGAGCCCAGTGCAGAGGTGTCGGCAACAGCCGAACCAGACAGTCCCGCGAAGAGCATTGAAGAGAGAATGTTCACTTGCGCCAAGCCACCACGCAGATGGCCCATCAACGCTTGGGAGAATTCGACAAGGCGTTCGGTGATGCCGCCACGGTTCATTAATTCGCCCGCGAGCATAAAGAAGGGGATCGCCATCAAGGGAAAGCTGTCCATACCATTATAGACGTTGCGATAGAGCAGGGCGATGTCACGTTCTTGGCCATTCATGTAAAGTAGAATGCCAGGTGCTGCGAGTAGGCCGAAGAAGACGGGTAGGCCGACCATCAGCAAAACGAGGAAGACCGGAAGGAACCAAATTAGCATTATTCAGCCCCTGCATATTCTTCGGCGAAGAGGGGCTTCAGGCGATCGCCTCCCCCTGTCATCGTGATCAGACTGCGCAAGATCAGCTCAACGTTCACAATGGTCAGCCAGATAAAGCCAATCCAAAGCGACATATACATCCAAGCGAGTTTCACTTTGAAACTGCTTCCACCGACCCAGTCCAGCGGAACCCAAAGCGTGGCGGAGGAAAACAACCAGCCTGAGTTCACATGTTTCCAGCCGATTTGTGCAGCCGTGATCAGAACTAGCAAGGACACGCTAAGAAGGAAAAGCGAAAGGAAAGCAGCGATTGCGCGCGGCAATGCGCGCTCAACCATATCAATCGCGACGAAACCGCCGACGCGATACGCTGACGGGGCGATCATTCCCGTCATCCACAGCATCAGGAAACGTGCGGCCTCATCGGGCCAAGGTAGCGCATTGTTCAAAACATAGCGAAAGAAGACCTGCACTAGGATGCATAGCACCATCAGCGCAATGCAGGCCACAGCAATGCCGCGCCCTATGGGTAGGGTAAGATCGTTAAAGATCTGAAGCGGGGCAAGTAGCCCGCGTAGTACTCCCATATTCATCCCTCCCAGGATACTGCGTTTGTGATTACTTAATGCAGACCGATCATTTAGACTTCTTTGAAGACCCCATACTTTCCAGAATAGAACATTAACGGCCCTGCGGCCTGTGTGCTGACCCGCGTAACTTGACCGACCACAATCGAATGATCTCCAGCATCATGAACCGCTGTGCGCGTGCATTCAAAGCGCGACAAACAATGTGCGATCAAAGGGACACCTTTGGAGCAGGTGTGCCAGTCGTAGCCATCAAAGGCTTTGCCATCCTTAGCAAATCCATTGCAAATATTAGCTTGCTCTGCGGTCATTACATGAATCGCGAAGTGCTCTGCGTCTGTGAACGCATTATAGCGTTTTGACGCTTTTGCCGGGGACCACAGCACTAAGGCAGGATCAAGCGAGACAGAGGCAAAGCTATTGGCTGTCATGCCCAATGGCCCTTGATCAGAGTTGCATGTGATCACGGTGACACCGGTCGCAAAACGTCCTAACGCATCGCGCAAAGCACGGGATGTATCGGCGCTTGGCTCGAAGCTGTCGGCTACGGTAGGGGGAAGCATTTCGCGGCTCATGCAACCTCATGCTCCATGGCAGCAGTATAAAGTCCGAACCATGATTGGCGATCCATCTTGACCTTCATTGCATCGCTGATCTTGGCGATCCGCTCTAGCGAGTTGGTGCCCATGACCGGCATGATCGTTGCGGGATGCGCGAGCAACCAAGCTACGGCGACGGCAGTTTCGTCAACGCCGCTTGCTTCACCTATCACTTTTAAAGCATCCAAAAGCGCTTTGTTTTCATTCGAAAAAAGAGTCCCCCCTCCAAGGGGGGACCACGCCATTGGTGCAACCTTGCGTTCTTGCAGATACGCAACATCTCCATTCGTGAAACCCTCATGCGCCAGCAAAGAAAGTTCGATCTGGTTGGTGACCAGAGGGTTCTTCATCGCCGATTGAAGTAGCGTCCAATCATGCAGTTTAAAGTTTGAAACACCGACAGAACGCGCCTTACCGGAGGCAACGATGTCATCTAGTGCGGCACCAGTTTCTTCTGCGTCCATCAACGGATCAGGCCGGTGGATCAACAATAGATCAACGTGGTCGGTTCCCATCAAACGCAGCGAGTGTTCAACTGACGCCATCAGGTGCGTACGGGACGTATCATAATATTTGACGCGCGCATCCGAGTAACGCCCCGCAGGAGCAACGATATCGCATTTGGTTACGATCTCGATCTTACTGCGAAGGCCCGTGCCTTTCAGCGCGTTGCCAAGGATTTCTTCCGCCTCATAGCCGCCGTAGATGTCGGCTTGGTCCATCGTCGTGATGCCTTGCGCCAAGCAGCTTTCGATCTTCGCCTGCACATGTGCAGTGCTGGTGTCTGCGTCATCCCCAATGCGCCACATGCCATAAATGAGGCGGCTTAAGCTGAGGTCTGAAGTAAGGTTTATACGTTCCATTAGCGTCTTTCTCCTACGCCCAGTGGCGTTTGGGGCGCATCGGTTGGAACCCGTCCATAGACGTGGGGCAACGAGCAGGTTTTCAAGTGGGGCATGACAAGTTTGCCAAAGTGTTTGCATTCATCCAAATGCGGATAGCCTGAAAAGATGAAAGCACGGATGCCCATCTTTTGGTAGGCTTCAATCTCGCTAAGAACCTGATCAGCGCTACCAACCAAGGCGGCACCGCATCCAGAACGCGCGCGACCGACGCCGGTCCATAGATGTGGTTCAATAAAGCCTTCCATATCAGCCAGATCACGGTTTTTGGCTTGGTGGCTAACACCCAGAGAGGTGCTATCAAGGGCACGATCACGGATGGTTTTACCCTGCTCGTCGTCCAGTTTGGATACGATGTATTCAGCGTATTCACGTGCTTCGACTTCTGTATCACGCACAATCATGTGGACGCGCAGGCCATAGTCCAGCGCGCGATTGTAATTTTCGGCGACCGTATTAACAGCTTTCATGCGCTCTGCCAGTTGTTCCTTCGGCTCTGGCCACATCAGGTAGACGTCGCAGTGCTGACCGCACAATTCCAGTGCAGATGGGGAATAGCCACCGAAATAAAGCAAGGGACCGCCTGTTTGGTAGGGACGTGCTGGATCGGTTGGGACGCCTTCAAAGTTATAGACGTCACCAGTGTAGTTGATTTCGTCTTGGGTCCACGATTGCTTGAGGATTTCGACCACTTCACGCGAACGTTGGTAGCGGAATTCGCTATCTGCTTTTTCGCCCGGAAAGTCCGAGGAAATTATGTTCACTGTCAAGCGGCCCTTCATCATGTGATCCAGCGTCGCAAGGGTGCGCGCTAGCATAATGGGCTGCATTTCGCCGCAGCGTACGGCGGCCAGCATGTTGATCTTTTCAGTGATCGGTGCACAGCCAGCCACAAAGCTAAGCGTGTCTTGACCGACCTGATAGGAGGAAGGGCACAGGATGTTTCTAAAGCCCTGCGCTTCGGCTTCTTTCACGATCGCAGAACAGTGATCCCAGCTGGATCGCAGATCACCGTTGGGCACGCCGAGGAATTGATAGTCGTCAGAACAGAGCGCCGAGAACCACGACACTTCGGCAGCGTCTAAGTCTGGGGATGTGATTGGAACGACCGTCATGTGGAGCCTTTCGAATGGTCTATTCCTACTTGCGTAGCATCGCACAAGGTGTAAATCAATGGTGTATCAATTATTCAAGGCTCCCAGATGGCTCCCCGAAAATCCCTGCCACTTTATGTTCAGATCGAAGAGCTTTTGATCCGTGACATCGCGGCGGGTCGATATCTGGATGGTGAGCGTTTACCGCCTGAACGTGATCTT
>NZ_JABBAM010000128.1 GCF_018607965.1 Planktotalea sp. | reverse complement strand
TAAACGCTTCATATTATCCTCGCTTATACCCAACACTCAGGTTGTAATCTGTATCGCAAGTATCGCCTGAGCAGCACTCAAAGATATTAGACTTACAAATGGCACACTGTTCATGCCCGTGTACGACTACAGTGTTCAGTGGGGACTGGCATCTAGGGCATCGTTGTTTGTGTGCGTTAGCGGGGTGAATAGGATTGTCCATTATGGCCACGGCTCGTATTGACTAAAGCTGAAAATCACTTGCAGAAGACCTCGAACTTCTTGTCAGCACCTTGCTCACCAAACTCAGTTCGTATGGATGTAATAAACTCGTCGAAGGTAGCCAAAGTGATGATCCTGCTCGTTGCTTGACAGGATGTTGGCTCACATTCGGCAGGGGATCAATTCGCACCCTGAGACTCAAGCTTATCTCTAAGTCTCTTCACTGTGTTAGCAGACCAGAACTGTTTACTGATTAAAAGTCAGTTGCTCTGCGTCCCTCTGGACTTAACCGTCAGGCCAAAGATCAATATCGACACCACCAGCAATAGGGAAAGCTGCTATATTACCAGCAAGCTCGGACTTGAATGCAAAGATGAGCATAGTATCTCCATCGGCCTGTTCCACGAAGCTCTGAAAAGTCTGACCGTTTACAGGTGATCGTACCAATTCCTTAAAGTTTGAATATGATATGACTTAGTGATCATGGACACAGTGACCTTCTGCATCAGCATCGACCTCATCGAATAATTCTGAGCAGTCGATAACGCTCTGCAACCACGCCCTACAATGATCGCACTGACATTCTGCTGCAGCATCTTCATCACGTTCTAGTTCGTAAACACTATCTGCATCGAATTAAACAAAGATATCTGCAATCTCAGGGTCGCCATACAATGCAATTCGTTGACCAGATGTAAGTTCAACATGCTGAGAAGGACCAGCGGCAAGTAACTGAACCATCTGTTCAGCATACGGTAGTTTAGATGTGTCTGCTGGTTGATTGTGAATTGTGACTTTCATGTCGATATTCCCTATAGATTTGAGTGCAAAGAGAGAAGTTCTCCATAGGGTCACAGGAAGTCCTAGCCGTGTTAGTCAGCTTCACCTCGAAGGTATGAAGCGATTTCCAACTTGTCTTCATCCGTAACAAGGTTTTCACCTGACAGTAAGATTTAAATTAGCATTATGCCCCTTAGGGAGGGGCTGCTCTATCCAGTTGAGCCACGGGGCCACTCGATTGAAGGTTTAACTGCCAAAGTCGCAGATGTCAGCGTCAAAAAATATCACCCCATGGTGCTTGGCGTGTTTCCGAATTATGGTTCGTTAACCGACTATCAAGTGGAGCCTACGCCCTTGTCTAAATCTGATACCCGACCGCTAACGCTTCGCGATGTTTCTGAAGCGTCTGGCGTGTCTGAAATGACTGTTTCGAGAGTTTTGCGAAATCGCGGAGATGTCTCTGCGACGACACGTGAAAAGGTATTGAAGGCTGCCAAAGAACTTGGGTATGTCCCCAACAAAATTGCGGGCGCGTTGGCGTCGCAGCGCGTTAACCTTGTTGCGGTGATCATCCCCTCCTTGTCCAACATGGTTTTCCCTGAAGTCATGACTGGCATATCGCAAGTGCTCGAGGATACCGAACTTCAACCCGTTGTGGGCGTCACTGATTATCAACCCGAAAAAGAAGAGCGCGTGTTGTTCGAGATGCTGTCATGGCGTCCATCTGGCGTGATTATCGCTGGGCTTGAGCATTCGGATGCGTCCCGTGCGATGTTGAAAGCGTCGGGAATTCCCGTCGTCGAAATCATGGATGTTGATGGCACGCCCATTGATACCAGCGTCGGCATTTCGCACCGCCGTGCGGGTCGTGAAATGGCGCATGCAATCTTGAAAGGGCGCTACGAAAACATCGGGTTTATGGGCACGAAAATGCCGCTGGATCACCGAGCGCGCAAACGCTTTGAAGGGTTTACCGAAGTGCTAGGTAAGGCAGGCATTGAGATTGCTGAGCGTGAGTTTTATTCTGGTGGTTCCGCGCTTGCCAAAGGTCGTGAAATGACGGCTGCAATGCTGGAACGCAATCCAAAACTCGATTTCTTATACTACTCAAACGACATGATTAGTGCAGGTGGTTTGTTGTACTTGCTTGAGAAAGGCTACGATATCCCCGGTCAAATCGGTCTTGCAGGTTTCAACGGAGTTGAGTTGTTGCAGGGCCTTCCACGCCAGCTTGCCACCATGGATGCGTGCCGTTTGGAAATTGGTCGCAAAGCCGCTGAAATTATTTCGGAGCGCGTCGAAAACCCTGACGCTGACCTTGAAAAACGAGTTGAACTTTCGCCGAAGATTAGTTTTGGCGACACGCTGAAACGACGCTAGACTATGACACGTGCGGTTCTCAAAAACAAAGACGCGCGCGCCCTGTTTCTAGATCGTCATCTCCTGAGCGACCCGCCCACTGGCAGCGGAAAGGGCGATGATCTTTTGGAATTGATCACAAGCCTTGGCTTTGTTCAAATCGACAGCATCAACACAGTTGAGCGTGCGCACCATATGGTTCTGCGTGCGCGCCGCGCCGCGTATCGCCCAAAGAATCTGACGCCCTTGCTGGAAAAAGATCATTCGCTTTTTGAGCATTGGACACATGATACGTCGATGATCCCAACCGCGTTTTTTCCACACTGGAAGTTACGATTTGAGCGCGACGCCGAAACCTTGCGACGACAATGGCGCAGTTGGCGGCGTGAGGGCTTTGAAGAAAAGGTCGATGCCCTTTTAGAGCGGATCGAACAGCAAGGTCCCAAGTCTTCTGCCTGTGTTGGCGAAGGTGAAAAGCGTGGATCAGGGGGATGGTGGGACTGGCATCCGTCGAAAACTGCCTTGGAATATTTGTGGCGCACGGGTGAACTGAGTGTTGCACGGCGTGAATCGTTCAAGAAATTTTACGATGTGACGGAACGTGTTTTGAATGCCGATTTGATAGCACCCACGCATGACACGCAAACCAGTATTGATTGGTTGTGCAACGCGGCCCTAGATCGATTGGGGTTTGCGACGTCCACCGAAATTGCCGATTTCTGGGATATCGTGACCAAGGCAGAGGCAAAGGAATGGTGCGCCAAAGCGGGACTGATCGAAATTGATGTTGAATGCGTCGACGGCACTTTGCGGCGCTCTTTCGCGCGCGATGGGATTATGACGCAAACACCACCAAAACCCACAAGCCGCTTGCGCATTCTTAGCCCATTTGACCCTGCTTTACGCGATCGCAAACGTGCACAGCGGTTGTTTGGTTTTCACTATCGCATCGAAATTTTCGTACCCGAAGCAAAGCGCCATTATGGCTACTACGTGTTTCCTATCCTTGAAGGCGACAAGCTAACGGGGCGGATTGATATGAAAGCCTTGCGCGCAGATGATGTTTTGAACGTCACCGGACTATGGTGGGAAGAAGGAATTGCGCAGACGCCCGCGCGGATAAGGCGTTTGCGTGCTGAATTGGAGCGGATGGCAAAATTTGCAGGTGTATCACACGTAAAAATTAATCCTGCTCTTGGTTTGTGAGTGCGGATTAAGTTTATTTAGAAAGATGAAGCCAAGCTAAGCGAGCTGATCGGCGAATGTGTCAAGAAGTTTGTGTTTCAGCAGCTTTCCAGTAGGCGCAGCGGGCAATGTCAGTGTCAAAATTATTTGGCTGGGGCGTTTGTAGCCAGACAGGCGCGCGGCGCTGAATGTATGAAGGTCTTCGGTTGTCACAGCGTCCAGGGTAGGAACTTGTACGAAGGCCAGCACCTCTTCATCGCCAGTCGCGGTGCGTCGTCCGATAACGGCGGATTGGATCACGGCCTGATGATCGTTTATCGCTGCCTCGACTTCGGGCGGGTAGATGTTGAAACCACCACGAATGATGAGTTCTTTTGAGCGGCCAAGGATGTGCAGCAAACCGTGATCATCTATTTTGCCCAAATCGCCCGTGTGCATCCAACCGTCTTTATCCAGCGCTTTGTCTGTCGCATCGTCATTACGGAAGTAGCCAAGCATAATGTGTGGGCCGCGCGTGAGTACCTCGCCGATACCATTACCGCCACCTTCGGCCCCTTCGTCAATTCTGATCTCAACGCCTTTTAGGGGCGGTCCAACGGAGATGTCTGGATCGCCGATCAGACTTTTCGTTGTACACACGCCCGCACTGGTTTCAGTCATGCCGTACCCATTTTGGAGAGCGATTCCATAAAAGGCTTCGGCCTTACGTTTCCACACAGGATCAAGCGGCGCTGCACCAGAAGAGACATAGCGCAATGGACCCCCTACGATGCTGTCGATGCCTTGCTCTGACGTATATTGCATCAAGAGCGCGTGCATCTGGGGAACTGCGGGAAGGATGGTCACGCCACTGGTGAGGGCCTCATAGAGTTTTACGGCTGCAAAGCGCGCTTCTAGCCGTATCGTTGCACCCGCAAATGTCGCGGCCATCAACATCGACGCGAGCCCGAACACATGCGTCATGGGCAGCGCGCCATAGACAGTATCGGATGGTGTCATCCCGCGCGTATCTGCAGACGTTTGGCCCGCATACACCAGATTGCTATGGGTCAGCATCACACCCTTGGGCGTGCCTGTTGTGCCTGTTGTGTAAAGCATCACAGCAACGTCAGGATCGGATGCAGGATCACTGGCACCAAGCTCGGCCATCATCACGGTGCCCCACGCACCATTCACGTCACGTGCGTTCATCCGCGTGCCGTGCGTTTTCGCATCAGGTGAAACAGATGAGAAGAACAGCGCAACATTTGGCGTCGCGTGATCGATAATGCGGTTGAGTTCCGCTTCGGTCTGGCGCGCATTCACGGGAACAGCCCAAGCGCCGATCAACGAACACGCGTAGATAAACGCGCACAAGGTCGCGCAGTTTTCGGTGACCATCAAAACGCGGTCACCGCGCTGCACACCAGCGAGCGCAAGCAGATCCGCGCCGGCTTTGGCCGCGCTCCATTCTTTGTGATAGCTCCATGGCGTTGCGTCCCAATCTTGGATCGCAATAGCATCTGGACATTTTTCAAATTGGTTGCATAAGAACTCATGAATTTGCATTTGCAGCCTCCATGAGACGCTGGGTCGCCGCGTCTGCTTGGGCTTCTAGCCGCGCCACAATATCCGCCATCGGTTCAATCTTGTCAGTCAGCCCCAGCGCATGACCCGCCGACAGCATCCCGTACGACACGTCCCCCGTTTCGTATGCTTTGCGCCCAACGACGCCAGCCACGTGGGAGCGCAGACCTTCAAATCCGATTTCCGGATTTTCAGCTTCTAGCTTGGCAACCAGTTCAGTCGTTTCATTGCGCAGCGTGCGGATGGTGTTGCGCACGGTTGCCATGGTCAGCATCGTGTCACGTTCGCTCGCATCAACCAATGCCTGCTTGTAACCGCGATGCGCGTTCAATTCTTCGGCCACCAAAAGCCGTGTACCCATGACAACGCCACTTGCGCCCATCGAGAGTGCCGCAGAAATTTGCGCACCGTGGCCAATGCCGCCACCGATAAGGAACGGGATATCCAAACGCTCAAGCGCGAGCGCGTTGTTGACCATTGTCCCAATCAGATCGAGGCCGGGATGACCGCCGCATTCCGCACCCACTATAGCGACCATGTCAACGCCAATGCTTTGTGCCTTTAGCGCGAAACGAACGGATGGAACTTTGTGAATGACGAACGATCCCTGCCCTTTGAGCAGGTCCATATATTCTTCGGGGTTACGGCCAGAGGTTTCAATCGCCTCGACGCCCTCATCCGCGATTAGCTTGAAAATGTCAGCCGTCTGTTCGCCCGGAACCAATTTTGGCAACATAGAAACGTTCACACCAAAGGGTTTGTCCCCACACAAACGTCGCGCTTTGGCTATCTCTGCGCGCAGGTCCTTAGGATCAGGGAACGACGCCGCTGTGACAAACCCCATGATGCCAGCGTGCGCGCAAGCAGCGACATAATCCGCGTCCGCAAGCCACATAAGGCCACCCGCCAAAACAGGCATACGCAGGCCGAACTTTTCCGTCAGGGGTGTGGTCAGGCTCATGGGTACTCCGGTGTTTGCTTGTTCAGGAAGGCGGCGATGCCGATCTGTGCTTCTGTGTCGACAACCGCGCGGATCATGGCTTCGCGTTCGGCATCAAGCTGATCTGCTTCGGTGGATTCATAGGCGCGCCCGACAAGACCCTTGATGATGCCTTGTGCTTTGCGGGGTCCGTTGGCGAGTGCATCAGCAATAGCGTGGGCTTCCGTCAGTGGATCGCTTGAGAGCGTGTTGACGACGCCCAATGCATGCATTCGATCAGCCAAAACAGTGCGCGCCATCAGGCACATTTCAGACACCAATTGACGGGGCAACATGCGCGCTAAAGCCGATGTTAGACCCGCATCCGGAACCACGCCTGCCTTCACATAAGATGCTGTGAATTTCGCGCCCTCGGTCGCTACGATCATGTCACACGCCAACGCGAGGGATAGACCAGCGCCCGCTGCACCACCCTCGACCGCCGCGATGATTGGAACGGGTGCGTTGCGCAGGCCTGTCACCAAATCATGCAACTCTTGCACCTTTGCACGGCGTTCTTCCAATGACAGCGAACTGCGTTCTTGAAGCGTATTCAGATCGCCACCAGAGCAGAAAAAACCACCCTCCGAGGCGAAGATGATTGCGCGTACTTTCGGGTCCTCGGCGCGCGTCAATGCTTCGCGGATGGCTGCGTATAAATCAGGTGACAAAGCGCCGCGCCGCGCCGCGTTTGCGTTCATAATGATCAGGGTCGATTCCTGTTGTTGGACACGTGCAAGGGTCATGTCAGCTTCTCCTGCGGAACGCGTTTAAACACGCCGGTTGAGGTCGCAATCAGCGTGCCGTCCTCATGGTGCAATTCGGCCGTGATGTATTTCAACGAACGCCCGCCGCCTGTAACCCGACCCACCGCTGTCACGCGCCCGGGAAGACCCGACGCAACAAACTGGGTGGTCAGCGACACCGTCAGAAATGGGGCCTTACCTGTATCATCCACGGTCAGGCTACCCGCGGCACCGCTTGCGCTATCCAGCAGCATCGTCGCAACACCCCCATGCAGCACGTTGTGGCGGTTTAAATGCCGCGCATCCAGATCAAGCCAACAGCGCGCGGTGCCGTCAATGTGACCCACTTCGATCACATATCCGATCAGCTTTTGCGTGCCCGTTTCGTTGCGAATTTCGCTGACCATTTAGGCAGCACTTAGCGCGATGAAGCGTTCAAGGTGATGATCCGTATCACCAAACATATGGTCCGCCATGATGATCCGTTTGGTCAAATGCGCCAACTCATATTCCTGCGTCATCGCAATACCGCCGTGCATCTGAACTGCTTCTTCCGCAATCATACGACCTGCGCGCCCCATCAAGTTTTTCGCAGCACTCGCGTAGCGATCCCGCAGGCGTGTGTCGGCCCCAAGATAACCGGCCGCGCCGATCACCGCAGAGCGGGCTTGCTCAAGCTCGATCAGCATATCCGACAGACGGTGCTGTAGGGCTTGGAAGGTACCAATCGCTTTGCCAAACTGCTTGCGCGTTTGAAGGTACTCGACGGTAAGACGCGTCGCGCTTTCCATACCGCCCAGCGTTTGCGCACAGGTGGCAGTGATCGCCGCCGCAAAAACAGTCTCTAAATGGGCGAAAGCTTCGCCAGCGGCACCAAGGCGCTTGCCCTCGGAAACGCTCACGCCATTCAAATAGATGTCCGCAGCCGTGCCACCACCCATAATCGGTGTCGTGCGCATCTCAAGCTGAGAAACAGGCACTAAGAAGAGCGAAATACCGTGAGGGTCGTCAATCCCACCGCTTTCGCGCGCAGAAATAATGACGTGATCCGCGTTCGGCGCACCCAGCGACATCGCCTTGTGGCCGGTGAGCTTTCCAGCAGCATAAGTCGTTTCAACACGGCTTAGGTCATAGCGGCTACGTGGTTCACCATGCGCAAGCGCAAGACGAGTTTCACCACCAATAATAGACTCTAATAAACCCTTTTGTGTCTCGTTTCCAAGTGAAGCAATAAGGCCGCCGCCAAGGATACAGGTTTCCAAAATCGGCTCTACAACGCCTGCGCGTCCCAGTTCCTCGAACACCACAGCGATATCAAAGCCAGCGCCACCAAAACCACCATCATCCTCGGAAAATAGCGCACCCAGAATGCCCAACTCGGCAAGTTGCGCCCAAAGGTCAACGCTCATACCCGTATCACTTTCCAAGATCGCGTTGCGTGTTGGAACGTCGTATTTATCGGATAAGAAACGCCGCAACGTATCTTGTAGCATTTGGCGTTCTTCGGTCAGCTCAAAGTTCATTGCATTCTCCCCAAGGTCGTCTTGGCAATGATCTCGCGCTGCACTTCGTTAGAGCCCCCAAAGATCGAAAGTTTACGGTTGTTGAAATACTGCGCGGCAACTGGGCCAGCACCGTCCGGACCAAAAGGCGGTTCGTTCGCACCCTCAACGGCTTCGGATGCGAAGGGCAATGCATAAGACCCGGCAGCACGGCGCGCGAGGTCATTTATCTCCTGACGAATGATCGTTCCTTTGACCTTGAGCATCGACGCTTCCAGCCCAGGTGCGCCGCCTTTTGCGGCCTGTGAAACGATGCGCAAATTGCTAAGCGACATCGCCATCAGATCAATTTCAACCTGCGCAATGCGCGCCGCGAAATGCGGGTTTTCGATCAGCGGTCTACCACCCGACATTTCTGATTTCGCCATGCGTTTTACCGCCTCCAGACCCGCGTTTGAAAAACCGACGCCCGCGATATTCGTGCGCTCATGTGTCAGTAAATATTTCGCGTAGGTCCAACCTTTGTCCTGCTCGCCAATCAGATTCTCGACGGGTACTTTAACGTCCGTAAACCAGACCTCATTCACCTCTGCGCCGCCGTCCAAAAGCACGATCGGACGTACTTCAATTCCGGGGGTATCCATTTCGATCAAGAGGAATGAAATACCTTCTTGGTTCTTCACTTCTGTGTTGGTGCGCACGAGGCAGAAAATCATGTTTGCGTGCTGCGCCAAAGTGGTCCACGTTTTCTGACCATTGACGATGTAGTGATCCCCGTCCAGTACAGCGCGCGTTTTCAGGGATGCCAGATCAGAGCCAGCACCGGGTTCGGAATACCCTTGGCACCACCAATCATCCCCGTTCAAGATGCGCGGCAACCAGTGATCACATTGCTCTTTTGAGCCGAATTTTTGCAAGACAGGCGCAAGCATCGACAGCCCAAACGGAACGATACGCGGCGCGTTTGAAAGTGCTGCTTCTTCCTCGAAAATATGGCGTTGAACAGCGTTCCATTCTGCACCACCAAATTCCTTGGGCCAATTCTGTGCAAGCCAGCCATTGGCGTTCAGAATGGCATGCCATTCTTCCACATCATCCTTGGTAAATTCCGCACCACCGCGCACACGATCAGCAAGGTGCTGAGGTAGCTTGTCTTTCATGAACGCGCGGACTTCGCTTTGGAAACCTAGGTCTTCTTGAGAGTAGTTCAAATCCATTTTGCGTTCCTTAGAATATCTCAAACAAGCCAGCAGCACCCATACCGCCACCGATACACATGGTCACAACACCCAGCTTCGCGCCACGGCGTTTGCCCTCAAGCATCAAGTGGCCCGTCATGCGCGCACCTGTCATGCCAAAGGGGTGACCGATCGCAATAGAGCCGCCGTTGACGTTGCATTTCTCATCATCAATGCCAAGGCGGTCACGGCTGTACAGCGCTTGGGATGCGAAGGCCTCGTTCAGCTCCCACAGGTCGATATTATCGACTGTTAGGCCATGACGTTCTAGCAAGCGAGGAACCGCGAACACAGGGCCGATGCCCATCTCGTCAGGCTCACATCCCGCAACCGCAAAACCTTTGAATGCGCCCAGCGCCTCAATGCCTTGGCGTTCTGCATCGCTTGCTTCCATCATTACAACTGCAGCAGATCCATCGCTAAGTTGGCTTGCGTTACCAGCTGTCACAAAACCGCCCTCACGCACAGGTTTCAGCCCTTGCAGGTTTTCCATTTTCGTCGTGGGGCGATTGCATTCGTCGCGATCAACCGTGACCTCGTGATGCGTGACCTCACCTGTTTCTTTGTCTTTGACGGCCATAGTCGCCGTCATCGGAACGATCTCATCCGCGAACTTGCCCGCCGCTTGCGCGGCTGCCATGCGTTGCTGTGACCGCAGACCATATTCATCTTGCGCCTCACGCGAAATGTTGTAGCGCTCAGCCACGATATCGGCTGTTTCGATCATGGACATATAGATCGCTGGCTTGTGTTCTTTCATCCAGTCGTCACGGGACGGAACACTGTGATTGCCCGTCAGCGAAATGCTTTCCACGCCGCCCGCGATCATTGGACCCGATCCGTTTTGAATGGACTGTGCCGCCATTGCGATGGTCTGCAAACCGCTTGAACAAAAGCGGTTAACGGTAGAACCACACACCGTTACAGGAAGACCTGCGCGCAACGCAATTTGGCGTGCAATGTTGCCGCCTGTCGCGCCCTCGGGCGTGGCGCATCCCATCAAGCAATCCTCGATGGTTGCAGGATCAATACCCGCGCGCGCAACTGCATGTTTAACTGAATGCGCACCCAAAGTTGCGCCGTGTGTCATGTTCAGTGAGCCGCGAAACGACTTTGCCAATCCGCTGCGTGCGGTCGATACGATGACTGCCTGTTTCAAACCGTCTCTCCTTTGTTCAAATCTTCAAAATTTTTGCCTGCCGCGACAAGGCGTTCTAGTAGCGCCGAGGGTTGCCAGAAGAAATCGTCCACCTCTGCGTAGCGTTTGATATCAGCCAGAATGCCATCCAGCCCCTGCATATCGGCCCACTTCAAAGGACCGCCCCAATGGCGTGGAAAACCGTAGCCAAAGAGTAGGACCATATCCACATCCAAAGGACGGCGCGCGATGCTCTCATCGACGACCATCGCGGCCTCGTTCACCATGGCGCACATGTAGCGGCGCTGGATCTCTTCGTGGGTAAAGTTCTGCGGGGTGATGCCCAAATCAGCGCGCTCTGCTTCGATCAGCGCGGTCACGTCTGGGTTCGGTGTACCACCGCGTTTACCAGCCTCATAAACGTAGTAGCCCTTGCCCGTCTTTTGGCCAAAGTTGCCTGCCTCGCACATTTTATCCGCATAGGTCGCAACTCGTTCATGCACATCACGGGTCGGCGCAAGGCGTTTGCGTGTGGCCCAACCGATGTCGAGACCCGCCAAATCAGCCACCTCATATGGACCCATAGCAAAGCCGAAACCTGTCATTGCCTTGTCAATTTCATAGGGCGATGCACCATCCATAATCATGTGGTCTGCACAGGTGCGATAGGTCTTCAAAATGCGGTTGCCAATAAAGCCGTCACACACGCCAGAGCGCACAGCGATCTTACGCAGCGCTTTACCCAGCGCGAAGCCCGTCGCAACAACTTCGGGCGCTGTTTGATCTGCGACAACGACCTCAAGCAATTTCATCACATGTGCGGGCGAAAAGAAGTGCAGCCCCAACACATCTGCAGGCCGCGACGTGCTGGCAGCGATTTCGTTGACATCAAGGTAGGAAGTGTTGGATGCAAGAACCGCACCCTTTTTGCAAACGCGATCCAATTCAGCAAAGATCGCTTTTTTCACACCCATTTCTTCGAATGCGGCCTCGATCACCAGATCCGCATTGCTAAGCGCGTCGTAGCTGTCAGACGCGCGAAACTCGGTCTCCATGATCGCATCATATTTCGCTTGGCTGAGTTTCCCGCGCGTAACAGAGCCTTGTAGAATGCCGCTGACACGACCTGTGCCAGCCTCGGCCGCAGCACCGTCCCGTTCAACCATCGTCACATCGAAGCCAGCAAGCAGGGCAGCAACGGCGATGCCAGCGCCCATTGTGCCGCCACCGATCACACCGATTGCTTTCAACGCGCGCGGCTCAACGCCTTTGAGTTCGGGCAGTTTAGACACTGCACGCTCGTTAAAGAACGCGTGGATCATGCCTTCGCGCTGGGGCGTTTTCAGCAGGTCTGTGAACATCTGGCGTTCGCTTTGAATGCCCACGTCAAAACCCGTATGGCAGCACACTTCTATCGCGCGGATCGCAGTTGCTGGCGCAATTTGGCCACGGCCTTTCTTGATCGCAGCGTCATAGGCTGCGTCGAAGTCAATCACTTCAGGACAAGGTAATTCACCGACGGCGCGCGGACCTTTACCTGCGTCCAGAATACGTTGCGCGTAGGCAAGACCGATCGCTTCTGGGTCGCCCTCTTGAACCTCGTCAATCAAATCGAGTTCCAGCGCTTCGGCAGCGCCGACTTGGCGACCGCTTGTGATGATCTCGATGGATTTCTCAACACCGACCAAACGCGGCAAACGTTGCGTACCGCCTGCACCCGGGATCAGACCCAAATGGACCTCAGGAAGGCCGACTTTCGCGGACTGAATAGCAATGCGGTAATGCGTGCCCAAAGCGATCTCTAGACCGCCACCAAGCGCCGTTCCATGCAAAGATGAAATCACAGGCAAAGGGCTGCGTTCGATCCGTGTGCAGATATCGGGCAAGGACGGTTCGCGCGGGGGTTTGCCGAACTCCTTGATGTCTGCGCCTGCAAAAAACGTACGGCCTCCACCGACGATTAGCACAGCTTTCGCCTCTGTCTCGGCGCGGTCCATGCACGTCATCAAACCGATGCGCACATCATATCCCAGCGCATTTACGGGCGGGTTATTCGCACGCAAGATCGCAATATCGCCCTTGAGTTCGTACTGAATTGCATCGCTCATATTTCTATCCCTTTATCCCCGTTTCAGCAGCGCAGGGCTGCGTCCGGTCCGTGTCTCAAGCGCGCGCACTGTGTCGCGTAATTTCGGTCCGACCTCATGTTCCATGCGGTCATCGTTCAACGTTGCGGGCAGTGCACCACAAGAAAAGGCTGCGGGCCCGCCAAATTCAGCAACGTGAAACGGTACGCTGACCGCATTCACACTTGCTGCATATCGCGTGTCCCGCGGCGCGATCGCAAAACCACGCGCCAACAACTGTTCATACCCAGCTTGGCGGAAGCTACGCAGATCGTCATCAGGTTCTAGCGCTTTGAACGCAGCGTCATTCAGGCAGGCCATGACAGACATCCCCGAGGATGATCCAAAAATCGGAATACGGTGGCCCGGTTCCAGCCAGATCGAGGCTGTCTTTTCAGGGCGCCATGTTTTGACAAGCAGCATCTTTTCACTGTCGCGCACGGCCAATAGGCCAAGGGTGCCCGTTTCATTTGCAAGCTGTTGCATGGATTCGTCAGCTGTTTCTAAGAAAGACACAGAGGCCGTCGCAACATTGCCGATGGCGAGGGCGGCAGGACCAAGGCGATAGCGATCGTTCTTGCCTGCGTGACTAAGGTATCCCAATTCGCGCAGCGTGAAAGTCAGGCGTGACACTGTCGCGTTGGGAAGACCCGTACGTTCAGCAATTTCCATATGGCTGAGCCCATCATCGCTGGCCCGAAACGCCCGCATGATTGAAAGCCCACGCGCAAGCGTACTGGCAAAGCGGCGGTCCTTTTCAAACGTATCCGTCATTGCATCGACATCGGGATCAGGAGCGAAATGATCGGGAAGCACATGATCAGGATCAACACCATGATATCCACACTTAAGAAGCGTGCGATGCCTGCAAAGATGCGATCAATCGGGGCCTGATTACCGACCACGTTCGCGATGACGAAGACGTTTAGGCCAACAGGTGGTGTGATCAAGCCGATCTCTAGCAGTTTGATCACAACGACGCCGAACCAGATCAGATCGAGCCCATAGCTTTCAACCAGTGGGATCATCAGTGGCAGCGTGAGAACCATAATGCCAATGGGATCAAGGAACATCTCAAGCACCAAGTAAATACCCGCGATACAGAGCATGAGCACGAAGACCGAAGGCTCTGCCGCGGTCACCGTTTCAACGATGCTGGGCGCGATGCTTGTAAGAGCTACGAAGGCTACGAAGATTTTTGCAGTGGCGGCGATGAAGAAAATAGCCGTCGTCTGAATACAGGTTTCGCGTACACTTTCCCAAAGACCCTGCCAATTCAAGTTCCCCTGCGCAAAACCGATAACAGCCGCGAAGAAGACGCAAACGGCGGCGGCCTCGGTTGCGGTGAAGATGCCGCCGTATATGCCGCCAATGATGACGACAAACAAAAGAACCGCAGGCCAAGCATCGCGCGCCGCGCGCCAGCGTTCGGCGGAACTGATATCGGTATCCCCGACGGGCGCAATTTCGGGTGAAACACGTACCCAGACGGCGATCACCAACAGAAACCCCGCAAGCGTTAAAAGACCCGGCAGAACACCCGCAAGGAACAAACGACTGATCGAGGTTTCAGTGAAAATGCCGTAGATGATGAACAACACGGACGGCGGGATGAGCGACCCCAAAGTGCCCCCAGCGGCAACCGCGCTTGTCGCAAGGCGGTTGTCATACCCCATGCGCAACATCTCTGGCACGCAGATGCGGCCCATCGTGGATGCGCAGGCAATCGAACTGCCTGTTATTGCGGAAAAGCCACCACAGCCAACGACGGACGCCATAGCAACGCCACCCGGAAGACGGACCAGCCAAACCTTGGCGGCATAGTAAATCTTGGTCGTGATGTCCGCGCGATACGCGATGTGGCCCAGCGCCACGAACAAGGGGATCATCGACAGGTTATAGGAATGGATCAAATCGAAGGAATTAGAAAACACCAGCGACGACGTCGCTTTGATTGCGCGTTCAGGGGCAAAGCTACCAGAGCGGAACGCGAAGATCAGGAAGGTCGCGACAGTCGCGACACTGGCCAGTGAGAACGCGATCGGGACGCGCATAGCAAGCAATAAAAGCACACAGCCAAATGCAATCAGACCAAGGGTTGCAGGATCAATCAACGCACCGCTCCTTCGTCTTCGTCCACCGCGCCGCCGCTGAGGATGGTGCGCGTGTCACGAATGGCGAGATCGGCTAGGCGAACCCAGCAGACGGCGATGCCAATGAGGAAAATCAGACGCCCAGGCCACTTGGGTAGACCCAAGTCCCCAAAGTAAAAACTGCCCTTGGACCACGTGCCCGACAACTCGTGCCAGCCTGCGAACAGCAGCGGCATCAGGGCAAACATGCCAATCAGAGATCCTAGAACGATAAGGTAGGACCGCCCTCGTGGGGACAGTCCGTTCGTTACAAATTCGACCGCCACATGTCCGCGCGCCGCTGTGGCCGCGCCCAAGGGTAGGACGATGGCTGCCACCATCAATTCACGCACGATGATCACGCTATCTGGTATCCCCGTCTGGAAGATCGCGCGCGCGGCAACGTTGGCGGTGATCATCAACCCGAGGGCGATCACAGCCAATGCACCCAGCGACCAGAGCAATGATTCAATGCGTTTCAAGATGGTGGCAGCCTTTCTAACAGACGCTTAGTTGCGCGCCCAAGGATAGCCCTTGCTATCGCGCTCCTCAGAGTACTTGGCGATCAGGCCACGGTACTCGTCCAGCAGTGCTTGACCAGGTAGGCCGACAGAATCCGCACCTTCAACCCATTTGCCAAGGAACGGCTCGCCCATGGAAACCAGTTTTGCGCGCTCTTCATCCGCGAGCGTGATGATCTCAACGCCAGCTTCTGTCATGGACGCAATCGCCTTGTCGTTTGCGATCGTGATAGTGCGGCCAAACTCATCAGCCATTTCCATGCCAACGGTTTCAACCAGCGCTTTTTGATCGTCTGACAGGCTGTCATGTGCATCTGCGTTCATGAAGATACCAACGCCGCCAACTTGGCCCCAGTTCAGCAATGTGTAGCTGTCCATGACTTCCGCCTGCTTGAGCGCTGCAACCGCGTAGGAATAGCCCTGCGAGCAATCGATCAAGCCTGTGTCCAGTCCCTGATACGCGTCATAGATCGACATGCGCACCATGTTGGCACCCATTTCGCCAAAGACTTTGCCGAATGCACTAACGCCGCGCACTTTCAGACCAGATACGTCTTCCGCTTTGCGGATCGCCGCACCTTTACAGCCGATGTTGACGGCAGATGTGGTGAACGTGCCAACGTAGACCAGTCCCTTGTCCGCGAAGTTGGCTTTAAGCGCGTCAGACGAGCGCATCAGCTCATCCGTAGCGCGCATGCCAACCCATGCGTCGGGGTTATTCACGGTCAAATCAGCAATGCCGTAGCCAACCATTTCTTGTGGATAGTACACCACAATCACGGTGCCCACATCGGAAACGCCGTCGGAAATTGATTGCACAGCCGCGTTGGATTTGAACAACGCGCCGCCCCATTGAATGTCGATCTTCATATCGCCGCTGGAACGCTCGGTAAGTTGGTCCGCAAACCACTGCAATGCAGCGGCACGTGCGCAACGGTTCGGGCCAGCTTCGCCGTGGATCAGTGTTGTTTCAGCAGCGGCCGCGCCGACAAGTCCAAAGGACATCGCGCAGGATAGGGCAAATTTACGATAAAACGTTATGGTATCTCCTCCCAGAGTACACTTCTTTTAATAATAATAATTTTCACTATGTGGAAATGATTTTTACTTTTGTACATGACGCTAGGAAATCGGGAATTTAAAAGCAACTGATTTAAAGTAAGCACCAACAAAGATCGCGTTTTCTGCTTTTAAAACCTGCTCTGCTGCCTAAAGATGAAAACGGGGATAGCATCAAAAGTGTGGGCATATGGAAATTCGTTATACTGAACGGGGCGACATAACAGGTCTCAAAGTGATTCTGGATCAGATCGAATTGTTCCCCAGCGACATGCTGGACGACATGCTGAACGGTTTTCTTGAGGGTGATACCGATGATCTTTGGCTGACGCTTGAAGTCGATGGTACGCCGCTGGGATTTTGCTACGCAAACCCAGAACAGATGACGGATGAGACGTGGAATATTCTAGCCCTCGGCGTGTCACCAAACCATCAAGGCAGCGGTGCGGGAACCCATCTCACGCAACAGATGGAAGCCCAGATCGAGGACCAAGGCGGCAGCGTTATTATCGTGGATACGTCCAGCACCGAGGGCTTCGCGAAAACGCGGAAGTTCTACGAAAAAGCGGGCTACACTGAGGAAGCCCGCATTCGTGATTTCTGGTCCAAAGGCGTCGACAAGGTCACCTATCGCAAAGTGATCAGCTAATTACGCAGTGACCATTAGCCCTTCGGATTTAAGTATTGCGTGGCATTCATCCAGCGATTTCCAAGCGCGTTCAATCAGCATGTCGATTTCTGCCTCTGTGATCACCAGTGGTGGCGAAATGATCATACGATCCCCTACATGACGCATCACCAGATTGTTCGCAAAACACCGCTCGCGACAAATGAACCCAACTGTTCCTGTGTCTGGTTTAAAGGCAGCACGACTTTCCTTGTGCGGGGTCAGAATCAGCGATCCCATCATCCCGACAAGATTGGCCTCGCCCACCAAAGGATGATCCAGCATCGCGTCCCATTTCTTCTTAAGGTAGGGACCCGTCTGTTCACGCACACGCGTGACAATGCCCTCTTCGTCCAAGATTCGGATGTTTTCTAAAGCAACAGCAGAGGCAACAGGATGGCTGGAATACGTGTAGCCGTGATTAAACTCGCCTGAGTTTATCACAGACGCGATTTCGTCAGACACGATGGAACCGCCGATAGGCTGATAGCCAGAACTAAGCCCCTTCGCGATTGTCATGATGTCAGGACGAATGCCCATTGTGGTAGAACCGAACCATTCACCCGTCCGCCCAAAGCCACAGATCACTTCATCTGCGATCAACAGGATTTCGTATTTATCGCAAATGCGCTGAATTTCTGGCCAATAGGTGGACGGCGGAACGATAACGCCGCCCGCACCCTGAACAGGTTCCGCAATGAACGCAGCAACGCGGTCTTCGCCCATGTCGTTGATCGCTTGCTCTAGCTCTTGCGCGCGCATCAGGCCGAATTCTTCGGGTGTGTGATCGCCTCCCTCAGCCCACCAGTTTGGCTGGCCAATGTGGTGGATATTAGGGATCGGCATCCCGCCTTGCGCATGCATTCCGCTCATCCCGCCAAGGGAACCAGACCCAACGGATGAACCATGATAGGCGTTGTGACGCGAAATAATCACGTTCTTTGACGGCTTGCCCTTCATGTCCCAAAAGGTGCGAACCATGCGAATGTTAGTATCATTCGCCTCTGACCCAGAGCCCGCGTAGAACACGTGGTTCATGCCCTCAGGCGCAAGTTCAGCGAGGCGTTGGCTGAGTGCGATGACGGGCACATGCGTGGTCATAAAGAACGTATTGTAGTACGGAAGTTCGCGCATCTGACGCGCGGCGACATCGGCCAGTTCGTGACGGCCATAGCCGATATTCACACACCACAGACCCGCCATCGCATCCAAGATCTGATTACCCTCTGAATCGCGCAGCATAACGCCATCTGCACTGGTGATCACACGCGCACCCTTGGCTGCGATCTCATCCCCCGTGGTAAACGGATGCATGTGATGGGCCGCATCAAGGGCCTGCAACTCAGCGGTTGGCATGTGATTGGTGATGGCGTTCATTAGGCGCTCCTTTTAAGGGCATGTGGCATATTCCGAAATCTTGCGCAGCATATGAGGCGCGCCACTCGTGTCAATCGACACAATAAAACCTTGCGACTCTGTAAACTGCGTGAAAACAATGTTCTTCAGAATGCTGCACCAAAGAAATGCGGCACGCATCATGTCTTTTGGGAGATAAACACTTGAAAAAACTCATGCTCGCAAGTGCATCGCTTGCCCTGATTGCAGCAACAGCGCACGCCGAAGAAGTCCGCGTTTACAACTGGTCGGATTACATCGACGAAGCACTCCTAGAAAAGTTCGAAGCCGACACAGGCATCAAACTGATTTACGACGTGTTCGACAGCAACGAATTGCTTGAGACTAAGATGCTCGCAGGTGGATCAGGCTACGACGTCGTTGTCCCGTCTGGCACATTCTTGCAGCGCCAGATCACAGCGGGCGCGTTTCAAAAACTGGACATGTCCAAGCTGCCAAACGTGGGCAACATGTGGGATGTCGTGTCCTCGCGCACAGAACAGTATGACCCAGCCAACGCCTATTCCATCAACTACATGTGGGGCACCACGGGTATCGGTGTGAACATTGGCAAAGTGAAAGAAGCGCTGGGCGAAGATGCTCCAATTGATTCACTCGAGTTGGTTTTGAACCCAGACAACATGGCGAAACTGGCAGAGTGCGGCGTTCACATGCTGGACGCACCTGCCGAGATGATCCCGATGGCGCTGAAGTTCATTGGCGAAGACCCAGACAGCCAAGACCCAGACGTGATCGCAAAGGCAGAGCCTGTTCTAACAGCCGTGCGCCCCTACATTCAGAAGTTCCACAGCTCTGAATACATCAATGCACTTGCAAACGGCGATATCTGCGTTGCTATCGGCTGGTCTGGCGATATCCTACAAGCGCGTGATCGTGCAGCGGAGGCCGACAACGGTGTAGAAATCGCATACCACGCAGCCAAAGAAGGCGCGCAAATGTGGTTTGACCAAATGGCGATCCCTGCGGATGCCCCAAACCCAGACGCGGCACACACGTTCTTGAACTTCATCATGGACGCGCAGA
Organism: Planktotalea sp.; assembly: GCF_018607965.1. GTDB lineage: Bacteria > Pseudomonadota > Alphaproteobacteria > Rhodobacterales > Rhodobacteraceae > Planktotalea. The sequence continues at coordinate 19,876 of NZ_JABBAM010000128.1, read as the reverse complement.
ACATGGCAGATGCATCAAACTACGTTTATTACGCTAACGGCAACCTCGCGTCCCAGCCTTTGCTTGAGGAAGACGTGATTGGTGATCCTGCGATCTATCCAGATGCAGCTACGCTTGAGAACCTGTTCACAACGTCGCCTTACGCACCAAAAGTGCAGCGTGTTGTCACGCGCATGTGGACGAAGATCAAGTCTGGCACCTAGACTAATCTTTTAACCCATCTGCCCTCGCGCTTATACAGCGCGGGGGCGCTCCCTTTTTCGGAGATTACAAATGGCAGAGCAGCCAGTGTTCGCACCTTGGAACGATCCAAGCGAAAAACCCCTGATCCAATTTCAGAACGTCACAAAACGCTTTGGTGATTTCACTGCTATTGATGACCTGACGCTTGATATATTCGAGAAAGAGTTCTTCGCATTGCTTGGCCCATCTGGCTGCGGCAAGACCACAATGATGCGCATGTTGGGCGGTTTTGAAACCGTCACCAATGGCACGATCAAGATTGCGGGTCAGGACATGAACAAAGTCCCGCCGAACAAGCGCCCCGTGAACATGATGTTCCAAAGCTACGCGCTGTTTCCGCATCTTTCGATCTACGAGAACATCGCATTCGGCCTACGTCGCACGTCCATGGACAAAGGCGCAATTGATGCGCGCATTGCTGAAATGCTCAAACTCACACGTCTTGAAAAATTTGCACGCCGCAAGCCCCACCAGATTTCTGGCGGCCAACGTCAGCGTGTCGCCCTTGCGCGTTCGCTCGCCAAAGCGCCCAAGTTGTTGTTGCTCGATGAACCTCTTGGTGCTTTGGATAAAAAGCTGCGCCAAGATACACAATTCGAGCTGATGGATATTCAGGAAAAAACGGGCACGACCTTTGTAATCGTCACCCACGACCAAGAAGAAGCCATGACCGTTGCCTCGCGCGTGGCTGTCATGGACGAAGGTCTGATCGTGCAAGTCGCCACGCCCGATGCAATTTATGAGGCCCCTAATTCTACCTATGTCGCTGATTTCATCGGAGACGTGAACATCATCGAAGGCCGCGCTAGTCAAAGCGGTAATAAGACCAAGCTATCTTGGGCAGAGGGTCAGCCCAACATTATCGGCACGACCACGCGTACATTCGAAACAGGTCAAACCTGCCACTTCGCGATCCGCCCCGAAAAGGTAGCGATCTCTGTTGAAGAACCGACAAAGGCCGCGAATAAACTTCACGGCAAGATCCTCGACATCGCGTATCTGGGCAACATTTCAACCTATCATGTTGAGCTACCAACGGGGCACATCATCAAGGCGCAAACCGCAAATACACGTCGCCTTGCACGCCGTACAATGACTTGGGAAGATCCGGTTTGGATCAGCTTCACAGACACCGCCGGTGTCTTGTTGGATCGCTAAAAGATGCGCCGCGCGATCCTCATCCTAACACCTTACCTCTGGCTGTTTGCGCTGTTCCTGATCCCATTCCTGATCGTACTGAAAATCTCGCTGAGCGATGCAGCTTTGGCAATCCCACCCTACGCACCGCAACTCGACCTCGCGGGCGGCTGGAGCGCGATAAAAGACTTCTTCGCGGGACTAGATTTCGAAAACTTCGAATTCCTCACAACCGACGATCTCTATTGGAAAGCCTACCTGTCCAGCTTCAAAATTGCGCTTATCTCGACTGCGCTGGCACTTCTTATCGGCTATCCAATCGCCTACTCCATGGCGCGCGCCGCGCCCGAGTGGCGTCCAACCTTGCTGATGCTGGTGATCCTGCCATTCTGGACCAGTTTCCTTATCCGCGTCTACGCATGGATGGGTATCCTCAGTAACGAGGGGCTTCTAAACCAATTCCTACTCTGGACGGGCCTGATTGCTGAACCCCTCACAATCCTGAACACCAATTACGCCGTCTACATCGGCATCGTTTACACATACTTGCCCTTCATGATCCTGCCGATCTATTCGGCGCTGGAAAAGATGGACGACAGCCTATTAGAGGCCGCAGAAGACCTCGGATGTTCACGCACATCTGCCTTCTGGCTCATCACCATTCCCCTCAGCAAAACGGGCATCACCGCAGGCTGCTTCCTTGTCTTCATCCCAACACTTGGTGAATTCGTCATCCCCTCCTTGCTCGGCGGTTCACAAACCTTGATGATTGGCAAAGTCCTTTGGGAAGAGTTCTTCAACAACCGCGATTGGCCTGTCGCCTCTGCGGTCGCGATCATACTCCTGCTGATTTTGATCATCCCAATCATCCTGTTCCAGCGAAATGAGCAGAAGCAGCGGGAGATGGAGGGATGAAACGTTTCTCATGGTTCAATGTCACGGCACTAACCCTCGGTTTCGCGTTCCTTTACCTGCCCATGATCATTCTGGTGATCTACAGCTTTAACGAATCCAAACTTGTCACCGTCTGGGCAGGGTTCTCAACCAAATGGTACGGCGAACTCCTCCAGAACGAGGCTTTCCTAAACGCAGCTTGGGTCACGATCAAAGTCGCCGTTTTTTCCTCAACACTCGCCACCATTCTCGGCACGATGGCCGCCTACGTCCTCGTGCGCGCGGGCCGCTTTAAAGGCCGCACGCTTTTCTCAGGAATGATCTACGCGCCCCTCGTCATGCCCGAAGTCATCACAGGCCTATCGCTCCTCCTTCTCTTCATCGGCATCGGCCTAGATCGCGGCGTCCTCACAATCGTTCTTGCGCACACGACCTTCGCGATGTGCTTTGTATCGGTCGTTGTGTCCTCGCGCCTTGTCAGCTTCGACAACTCCTTGGAAGAAGCCGCGCTCGATCTAGGCTGTACACCCCTCCAAGCCTTTCGCCTTGTGACGCTGCCTATCATTGCACCCGCTGTCATCTCTGGCTGGCTCCTCGCGTTCACGCTGTCCCTTGATGACCTCGTTATCGCCAGCTTTACGTCAGGCCCGTCAGCCACAACGCTACCGATCAAAATATTCTCTGCTGTCCGCCTTGGCGTCAGTCCAGAAATCAACGCGCTTTCTACAATTATGATCGCCATCGTGACAATCGGGGTTATCGCTGCATCGCTCATCTCCAAGCAAGCAAGTCTAAGACAACAACGCGACGAACAAGCCGCAGCACGCGGATGAAACGCATCTACGAACCCCTGGCCTATGGGGGCGAGCCCATTCGTGGTGGCTACTGGCAAACAACCATCGATCCCTTTGAGCTGCCGTCCCTCCAAGGCACACACAGAACCGATGTGGCTGTAATTGGCGGTGGCTTCACAGGTCTAAACGCAGCACTTCAACTCGCTGAAGATGGTGCCGAAGTCACGCTGCTGGACGCCGAAACAATCGGCTGGGGTGCAAGCGGTCGCAATGGTGGCTTTTGTTGCCTAGGTGGCGGCATCCTAGAGAACACGCAGATCGAAAAGCGCTACGGTAAGGATGCACGTCGCGCATGGCGCCAAGCCGAAAAGGACGCAATCGGCCACGTGGCAAACCTACTTGAGACGCACCAGATCAAAGCGGACACGCATTCTACAGGCGAAACGCTTCTTGCTCATAAGCCTGCGCGCTGGTCTCTGCTTAAAGACTACGCAGAACAAGCCAACCAAGACTACGGCGTCACGCCAGAACTCATCCAAACCAAAGACCTCGCGCAGCACGGCCTGAATGGCCCATTTCACGGCGCGCTCACAATCCCTGTTGGCTTTGCGCTCAACCCTTTGAAGTACGCGCTCGGAATTGCCCAAGCCTCACTAACAGCAGGCGCAAGGCTCTACCAAAATTCCCCCGTCACGCGTATCGAGCAAGGCGCGCAATTCACTCTGCACACAGCCCAAGGCAAGCTCACGGCGAAACGCCTGATCATCGCAACAAACGGCTACTCATCTGAGGACGTTCCAGCATGGCTCGGCGCGCGCTTCATGCCCGTTCAATCCAGCGTCCTCGTCACGCGTCCCTTGACAGACAGTGAAATCCAAGCTGCGGGCTGGACATCCGATCAAATGGCCTTCGATAGCCGCGGCCTGCTTCACTATTTCCGCTTGATGCCCGATCGTCGCTTCCTCTTCGGCATGCGCGGCGGCATATTCGCAAACGCGCGTTCGGACGCCAAAATCAAAACGCTTATCCGCAAGGATTTTGAGCAAATGTTCCCCACTTGGGCACACGTGGAAACCCCACACCTGTGGTCCGGTCTCGTTTGCGCAAACGCAAAAGGTGCACCATTCACGGGTCCAATCCCAGAAATGCCAGGGGCTTTTGCATCCCTCTCCTATCACGGAAACGGCGTCGCGATGGCTAGCTATTGCGGCGCGCTCCTTGCAGATCTCATGCAAGACAAGGCAACACGCCAACCCTATCCAGATGTCTTAAAGAGCACTCCGAACAGAATCCCATTCGGTTCAAAACGTCGCTGGCTGCTCCCCCCGCTCTACGCGATGATGGGCATAGCCGACCGGTAATCGCTTCATCTTTCAAAATAAGCTTAATATCGAGACTTCAACTACCCTTGCGGCGTCAAAGTTGGTCGCGCTTTTCCGCGTTTCAATTCAAGCGCGTGTTCGCGCCAAATAATCAAAAGCCCAGACAAGATGACAATTCCTGACCCAATCAACATTTGCGGTGTTGGTACGTCAGAGAAGACAAAATACCCAATGATCATCGAAAACAAAATCGCCGCATAATCAAACGGCGCGATAACGGCAGCACCCGCAAAACAAAACGCAGAGGTGATGAAAATCTGCGCCGCGCCACCAATCAAACCCGCACATACCAACATTATCACAGCACTTGTATCGGGCATCGTCCATCCAAAGGGCAGCGTCAACAGTGACAACAAGGTGGTCGTCATTGAAAAGTAAAACACAATCGCAGCTGTCTTTTCGGTCTGCGCAAGTCGGCGAATATGTATCTGCACAAGCGCGCGGAACATGGCCGATGCCAGTACCAAAGCCACACCAATCTGCGCCGTGCGCTCCATCTCTTCACCAGAAAAGATCGACAAGCGTGGCGACAAGATGACGAAAACACCGACAAGTCCTAAAAGGACCGCGGAAATACGGTAAATGCGCAGGCGCTCACCCAAGAGGATTGCCGCCAAGACCACGGTCATCAAAGGGCCTGCAAATCCGATAGCCGTCACATCAGGTAGGGGGAGATACGCGAGGGAGGAAAATCCAAAGCCCATACCGCAAACACCGATCAACCCGCGCCAGACGTGACCCATCGGGTGCGACGTGTGCAATCCTGTCTTCAGATCACCGCTCCAAACCAACCAACCTATGATGATAGGAAGCGCAAAGAATGAACGGAAGAACATCGCTTGGCCAGTTGGCACATCATCCGTCGTCGCTTTGATCAGCGCAGACATGATGACGAATAGAACGACCGATGCGAGTTTAAGCGCGATGCCAGTAAATGGAGACATGCCCCATCGCTACACCAGCATCGCGCATGTTTAAAGCCTACTCTGCCGCGCGTTTCGGCAAGGTCCAGTTTGGACGCACGAAATGACATGTGTATCCATGTGGAATACGCTCAAGATAATTCTGATGCTCCGGCTCTGCTTCCCAGAATTCGCTGACAGGCTCAAGTTCTGTCACGACCTTACCGGGCCACAAGCCAGACGCATCCACATCCGCAATCGTGTCCAGCGCAATCTGCTTTTGTGCATCGTCCACATAGTAGATTGCAGAACGATAGCTGAGCCCACGATCGTTACCTTGCTGGTTTGGCGTGCTCGGGTCGTGGATTTGAAAGAAGAATTCAAGCAACGTACGGAACGTGATCTTGGCAGGATCGAAATTGATTTCGATCCCTTCCGCATGGGTGCCGTGATTACGATAGGTCGCATTGGGCACGTCGCCGCCTGTGTAGCCAACCCGCGTAGACAGAATTCCGTCCATCTTACAGATCAGATCTTCCATACCCCAGAAACATCCACCTGCTAAAACCGCGCGCTCGCTCATGCGATGTCCTCCACTTGATCCAAATATTTGCTGTACCCTTCGCCTTCCATTTCATCTTTGTGGACGAAACGAAGCGAGGCTGAATTGATGCAGTACCGCAGCCCGCCGCGATCAGCAGGCCCATCATTGAACACATGCCCAAGATGGCTATCCCCGTTTGCAGATCGCACTTCGGTACGAACCATGCCAAGCGTGTCATCGCGCAATTCGTTCACGAACTCAGGCACCAAAGGTTTGGTGAAGGACGGCCACCCACAACCGCTTTCGTACTTATCTGACGATGCAAACAGCGGCTCGCCAGAGACGATATCAACGTAAATTCCAGGTTCTTTATTGCCCAGATACGCACCCGTGCCAGGACGCTCAGTCCCGTTTTCCTGCGTGACGCGATACTGCTCGGGATCGAGCGTGGCAACAACGTCCATGTCTTTGCGATACTCAGTCATGGCATACTCCTACTGTGTGTGTCGTTCATTAAATGGGGTCGGTTTGCAAAAAGCAAAATATGATTTCAAAGTGCGCGCAGTTCCGTGATCGTGTGAAACATCAGTCTGCGATGCGTGGGCGCCCTGACGCCTCGACGATGATCGTTGCTTCAATGAAGACGTCGCGTGCCTCGGCCTGCGCCATCTTGATGTCGCGCTCCGCATGCAGATGGATATCTTCGGCGCCAGAGTTCTCTGCATCCGCTTTAGCCTGTTCTAACAAATGCGCCTCAAGCGCGCTCAACGCCACGTCACTATCGCCAAAATCTTGGGGCCCCGTGTCGAAATGCACACGATAGCGCCCTTCGCTTGATGCCGTTACAGTGCCTTGCCTGCGCATCGTTACGCGCCCGACAACCGCACCAATCGCATTCGCAACCCCGCCATGTTCCGGCAAGATCGTTTCACAACCCAGCCGTTCACCAACCGCAGGGTAATAACTCGCGGCAGAGGCGCCTAAGCCGATCACAGGCAGGTTCAAACCCACGTCAATACGCAGCAAGCCACGATGCGCACCTAGACCACGTTGTGTCAGAACATGACGCGCAAGATCGGCAGCAGGCAATCCAAAACCTTCCGCTTCCTCTGCAAAACCAGTCTCTAACAAAGCTAAACTTGTCTGCTGTGTCAGCTGATCAATCACGACCTGCGCCATAACGTCAGGCTCTGGTGCCAGCATGTTCCCAGCGCCAGTGCGTCTGCGTCCTATCAAGGTCAACGCCTTCTTGGCAGCCTCACCATCCCACGCATCAACACGCCCTAGTGCATGGCTTGCATCGCTTGGCGTCAGCGCTGCGATTTGCACCAAGCCACGCTCTACCAGTCGCTTCAACGCTTGCACCTCGATACGGTTCTTTAGAATATCCCCCATCGGCAGGACCCCATCCCCGATGCGGGCCATCAAATCCAATTCACGCGCGCCCAACCCATCAGTGCGCAAACCCTGAACTGCGCGCACGAAACGTCCGTCATGTTCCCCGGGAACCGTACTACGCATCTGCGCGTCCAGTGCACGATGAACAACGACAGGCGCGTCTATTGCCATCAGCGATACAGGCACAACACGCCGCGGTCCAAGCGTGACGCCACCCTCCAAACCAGACCCAATGAAGTGCACTTCACTATCTCCACCAAGCCCATGCGTGCGCATCGCAACTGCCTCAACCATGGTACGATAGGGTCCAACCTGCGCACCCATAGGATCAATCGCAGGACGCCCGTCGCGCAGCACGGCGATGTCCGTCGTGGTTCCACCGATATCAGACACCAACGCATGATCTGCGCCCGTCAGCCAACGCGCACCAACGATAGACGCGGCAGGCCCACTCAAAATCGTTTCAATCGGACGTTCGCGCGCCATTGCAGCCCCTATCAAAGCGCCATCCCCACGCACAACCATCAGGGGCGCATTAATCTTCAAACGTTTTAACGTATCTTGCGCCGATGAAATCAACCCATCAATCATCCCAATCAAACGCGCATTCAACAAAGCCGTCATCGCGCGCTTTGGGCCGTTCAACTTGGCAGACAGTTGGTGCGATGCACTGACGGGAACATCCAATACTTCAGAAATTTGCGCCATCGCAGCCAATTCATGCGCAGGATTACGGGTCGCAAATTGTGACGCAACAGCAAACGCGATGACATCAGAATGTGTCTCTAAAAAGCCGTTTAAGGCACCAGTATCCAGAGCAGCGGCCTCGCTACCCGCATGATTATGCCCACCCTCAAGAACCAATACAGGATCACCTTTCAAGGCATCGCGCAAACCATGCGTATCAAGATCGCGCTCTTTGAAGCCAATGTAGATCAACGCAACGCGGCTGCCTTGGCCTTCAACCAACGCATTGGTCGCAAGCGTTGTCGATAAGGATGCCATCGCCACCTCGGACGGATCGACACCACTTTCAGCTAGAACCGCCTCAATCGCCCCTCCAATCCCAATGGACAGGTCATGCTTGGTCGTCAGTGACTTTGCTGTCGCCACGACGTCACGCTCATCGCGTAACAAGACTGCGTCAGTATAAGTTCCGCCTGTATCCACACCCAACAAAAGCGCCATGTCGCATTTCCTTCAACTTCATCTTTCCAAATAAACTTCCGCCGGAGGCACCCGCACCATCAAGCTAACCTCGCACAGGCCCAACGCGCCGCATCCGCAACCGTTTCATCTGGATCATCGACCAACCCTTGCGCCACTTCATGCAACTGCGCCAGACCCGAATTTCCAATGGCATAAAGTACATTCCGCACAAACCGATCGCGCCCGATCCGCTTGATCGGAGATCCCGAAAACATCAATCGAAACGCACCATCATCCAGCACAGCCAGTTCAGCCAAACGCGGCGCTTTCAACTCATCGCGCGCCGCGTAGCGTATCTCGCGCGCTTCAACTGCGAACTTGTTCCACGGACAAGCTGCCAAGCAATCATCACAGCCATAAATTCGGTTGCCCATCAAAGCGCGCAACTCTTCTTCGATCGGACCTTTATGTTCGATCGTCAAATACGAAATGCAGCGCCTTGCATCCAGTTGGTAGGGCGCGGGAAACGCAGACGTCGGGCAAATGTCCAAACACGCTCGGCACGATCCACAATGGTCGTTCTCAGCCGTATCAACGGGCAAATTCAGCGTTGTGAAAACAGACCCCAAGAAGAACCAATTGCCCATTTGACGGCTCACAAGGTTGGTGTGTTTGCCTTGCCATCCCAAACCGGCCGCTTCGCCCAATGGTTTTTCAGGGACAGGCGCCGTATCCACAAACACCTTCACCTGACATTCTTCTTCAGCGATCAGCCAACGCGCCAATCGCTTGAGACGTTTCTTAACAAGATCGTGGTAATCTTTATTCTGTGCGTAGACTGAAATTGCGCCACGATCGGGATGCTTCAAGATCTCCAGCGGATCGTGCTCTGGTGTATAGCTTTCGCCCAACATGATCACGGACCGCGCTTCGGGCCAAAGTTCTGCGGGGTTGCCACGCCAATGCATACGCTGCGCCATCCAGCCCATCTGCCCATGGCGACCTTTATCTACGAAAGTTTCCAAGCGATCCGGCACAAGTGGCACGTCCCAAGGACGGCAAATACGGCACGCGTCAAAACCGATGTCATGCGCTTCCTGCACAAGTCGGGTTTTTAGATCAGAAATCAAGATCGTTGTAATGCTGGGACGGTGGGAAACCAGGGACTTGGTCTGACAGGATCGAGCGGAAAGCAGGACGCGATTTAATCTTGGCGTACCAATCTTTCACCGTTTCCGAACGTGTCCAATCAACGTCAGAACTATAATCAAGCGACGACAAATGCGCGGCCGCGGCAAAGTCAGCGATCGACATTGAGTCACCCGCCAACCAACGGCGATGATCCAAAAGCCACGCCATGTAATCGAGGTGGTATTTGATCGCCTTCGCACCAGCTTTGACGTTTTTGCTATCAGGATAGCCTTGCTTCATCAGCTTTTTGTTCACGCGCTCATATAGCAGCTTGGAGGTGACTTCCTGATGAAATTTATCATCGAACCACGCCACCAACCGACGCACTTCGTACCGCCCCTCTGGCGAGCGCGGCATCAAAGCGGGCTCTGGATTTTTCTCTTCAAGGTATTCGCAAATCGCCATGCTATCGGGCATCGTGCGCCCGTTTAATTTGAGGATCGGCACCTTGCCCGCAGGATTGCGACGCATGAAATCGGGATCGCCTTCCCAATAGCGTTCTTCAATCAGTTCAACGTCGATCTTTTTCTCTGCCAAAACCAAGCGAACCTTGCGGCAAAAAGGGGAAAGGGGGACATGATAGAGACGGGCCATAGGACTACAAAATCAACTTCTTTAGTGTGCAATACTGAATGCCCCGCATTGCGGCTAAGTTCAATCCTGAAAACATGATGCCCGCCCATCACGGCGAATCGTGGCCGCACCATCAATGATTTGGCGCGTGCGTTTGCGGACATAATTGGTCGGGCGAGAGGCGCTTCGTTTCTTTGGCGAAGGCAGTATAGCCGCGAGACGCGCTGCTTGTGTTGCGCTTACTTCTTCAGGGCCGACCCCGAAATAATGCCGTGATGCCGCTTCGACACCAAACACACCATCATCAAATTCAGCGATATTTAGGTAAACCTCTAAGATGCGTTCTTTGGACCAGATCAGTTCAACAAGCGGTGTTAGTCCTGCCTCCAAAGCTTTGCGCACATAACTGCGTCCGTGCCAAAGAAAGACGTTCTTTACGACTTGCTGGCTAATCGTCGACGCCCCGCGCGCGCCACCAGAATCGACTGCCGCCCGGATCGCGGTCATATCAAAACCCCAGTGCTCGCAGTAATTCGCGTCTTCTGCTGCAACCACGGAGCGCGCCATTACGGGGGCAATGTCCGCCATATCGACCCACTCGTGATCGACCTCAGCCCCGATGCGCAACTGTTCAGAGCGCATGTAGGGCGTCTTGTTCGGATTGAACCAAACGAAATACGAAATCCAAAGCAGTACAAGCGCCATCACAATCAAAGTGCCACGCAACGCCCAGTGCCGCACGAATTGACAGGCCGCAGTGACGCGCGCCGCGAGCGTTCGTTTCGCCTTCGGTTTGCTTGTCTTTTTGGGTGTAGTTTTTTTCTTTACTGCCTTGGCCATTGGGCAACCCTACAAGGCTTGCCACAATAGCAAAACGCCCGAAGCGAAACCTCGGGCGTTTTTTGTGGATCAGTTGCGCTTACTCCGCAGGAACGGCTTGATCTTCGATTCCCAAAGGATGCGGCAGGTTGTTCAGCATCTCGATTGGGCAGATTTGCACAAAATTTTTCAACTCCAGATCCCAATGTTGAAGCAGGTCTTCTGCTTTACGACTACCGGTCTCAGCCAAGTGACGCTCTACAAGCGATTTCAGCTGGCGTTCCCAATGGGACATGCTGACCGCACAAGTCACCAGCGTTTCGTGGTTCATAAGGTTGTCTGCTTCGCCATCGGGATCATACAGATAGGCCATCCCCCCCGTCATACCCGCACCAAAGTTAGCGCCGATTGAGCCAAGGATCACAGCAACACCACCGGTCATATATTCACACCCGTTAGAGCCACATCCCTCGATCACAACACTTGCGCCTGAGTTACGAACTGCGAAACGTTCACCTGCACGACCCGCTGCAAATAAGTGACCCGCAGTTGCGCCGTAGAGCACAGTGTTACCGATGATCGTATTCTCGGACGCAACCAGCGGACTTGCCATAGGGGGACGCACAACGATCGTGCCACCTGATAGACCTTTGCCGACGTAGTCATTGGCATCGCCGCTGACTTCCAACTTTAGACCGGGCGCTGCGAAGGCGCCAAGCGACTGACCAGCAGAACCCTTAAGATGCACCAGCAAGTGATCGGGCTGTAGCGAATTGCGCATGCCGAAGTTCTTCACAATGTGGCTAGACACACGCGTGCCGACCGAGCGATGCGTGTTCTGGATCGCATAGCTAAGCTGCATCTTTTCCCCGTCTTCCAAGAAGCGCGCAGCGTCGCGCACGATCTCGGAATCGAGCGTGTCAGGAACGGGTGTACGAGCACGCGAGCGATCGTACTTGATGTCCGCCGCGCCATCGACCGTGATAAGCAGCGGGTTAAGATCAAGATCGTCCAAATGCGCAGAGCCGCGGCTAACCTGATGCAACAGATCGGCACGACCAATCACATCGTCCATGCTGCGCGCACCAATCGATGCCAGCACTTCGCGCACTTCTTGTGCATAGAAGGTGATCAGGTTGACGACCTTATCCGCGTTACCCGTGAACTTTTCGCGCAGTGCGTCGTCCTGTGTACATACGCCAACAGGGCATGTGTTGGACTGGCACTGACGTACCATGATGCAACCCATCGCAATCAACGCGGCTGTGCCGATGCCGTACTCTTCAGCGCCCAGCATCGCGGCCATGACAATGTCACGACCCGTGCGCAAACCACCGTCAGTGCGCAAGGTCACACGCTCACGCAGGTTGTTCATCGCAAGGACTTGATGCGCTTCTGTCAGTCCCATTTCCCATGGTAGACCCGCATATTTGATCGAGGTCGCAGGTGATGCACCCGTGCCGCCATTGTGACCCGAAATTAGGATCACATCTGCCTTGGCCTTTGCCACACCAGCCGCGATTGTGCCGACGCCTGACGAGGCAACCAGCTTGACCGTCACCTTACAGCGCGGATTGATCTGCTTGAGATCATAGATTAGCTGCGCAAGGTCTTCGATTGAATAGATGTCATGGTGCGGAGGCGGTGAAATCAGGGTCACGCCTTTGGTCGAATGACGCAGACGCGCGATCAGGTCTGTGACCTTCATACCGGGCAACTGACCGCCTTCACCGGGCTTAGCGCCCTGCGCGACTTTGATTTCCAGCTCTTCACATTGGTTCAGATACTCGGCTGTGACACCGAAACGGCCAGAGGCAACCTGCTTGATCTTCGCAGACGGGTTATCCCCATTCGGCTCTGGCACAAAGTGCGCTGGATCTTCGCCGCCTTCACCGCTGTCAGAACGCGCACCAATGCGGTTCATCGCGACGTTGAGCGTTTTGTGTGCTTCTGGGGACAGAGCACCCAAAGACATGCCCGGCGTAACGAAACGCTTACGGATTGCGGTGACGCTTTCCACTTCGTCCACGTTAATCGCTGTGCCCATCGGCTTGATCGCTAGCAAATCGCGCAAATGGATCGGCGGATTACTTTGCATTTTCGCGCTGTAGTTCTTCCACATCTGGAAGGACCCCGTGTTACACGCCGTCTGCAACATGTGCATCGACTGCGCTTCCCACGCGTGGGTCTCACCAGATTTACGCGACTTGTAGAAACCACCAATCGGCAGAACATCGCGGCCACCTTGCCAGCCCAGCGCGTGTACTTCTTCGGCCTTGTGCTGAATACCCGTGACACCAATTCCGCTAATGCGGGACGTCATGCCGGGGAAGAATTCCGCACACATGGCACGTGACAAACCAACGGCTTCAAAGTTCAAACCACCGCGATAAGACGACACAACAGAGATGCCCATCTTCGCCATGATCTTGAGCAAGCCTTGGTCAATCGCGTTGCGATAGCGTGATGTCGCTTCGGTCAAAGAGCAATCCAGCAGATCGCGTTCGATACGATCCGCAAGGGAATCCTCAGCCAGATAGGCGTTCACAACTGTTGCGCCACAGCCGATCAGAACCGCGAAATAATGCGGATCAATACATTCAGCGGAACGCACATTCAGCGAACAGAAGGTCCGCAAACCCTTGCGCGTCAGGTGGCTGTGAACTGCCGATGTCGCAAGGATCATCGGCATGCCAACGCGGTCCTCGCCCTGCCCTTGATCGGTCAGCACGATGTGCCCTGCGCCAGAACGAACCGCATCCTCAACTTCTGCACGGATACGTGTCAGGCCCGCTTGCAACGCGTTTGGACCACGCTCGAATGTACAATCAATCTCGGCCAAATCAGCGTTGAATTGACGTGTCAGTTCATCCCACTGCGCGTTGCCCACGAACGGGCTATCGAGCACGAGAATTTCAGTCTGTGCCGAGCTTTCATCCAGAACGTTCTTGAGGTTCCCAAAACGCGTCTTAAGGCTCATCACGCGGAATTCGCGAAGTGAATCGATGGGTGGGTTGGTCACCTGAGAAAAGTTCTGACGGAAGAAATGGCTCAGCGGACGGTACTTTTTCGACAGAACCGCAGAGGGCGTATCATCGCCCATAGAGGCCAGCGTTTCTTTGCCGTCCTCTGCCATGGGGGCAAGGATTTGCTCTAGCTCTTCAATCGTATAGCCCGCCGCGATCTGACGCTTGCGCAATTCCGCGCCAGAATAAATCGCATTCTCTGTGACCGCACCAAGTGGGCCGTCGAGTTCGTTGATCTTGCCAACCCACTCGCTAAACGGCTGTGCAGCGGCCAGCTTGTCCTTCATTTCGGTGTCGTGGAACAGCTTGCCAGTCTTCATATCGACAGCCAACATCTGACCCGGACCAAGCGCTCCCTTTTCGACAACAGTCGCTTCATTGATCGGGACCATGCCCGCCTCTGATCCTGCGATCAGCAGACCATCACCTGTCACGACATAACGCATGGGGCGTAGACCATTGCGATCCAGACCCGCACAAACCCAGCGACCATCGGTCATTGCAAGGGCAGCAGGGCCGTCCCATGGCTCCATCACAGAGTTGCAATAGGAATACATATCGCGCCACGACTGGGGCAGATCGACCGCCTGCTTGGACCAGCTTTCAGGGATCAGCATGGTTTTCGCCATCGGTGCGTTGCGCCCAGCGCGCACGAGAACTTCGAACACAGCATCGAGCGCGGCAGAGTCGGATGAACCAGACGCAATCACAGGCTTGATATCTTCGGCCATATCGCCAAACGCACTATGCGCCATGCGGATTTCATGGCTTTTCATCCAGTTGACATTGCCCTTGAGCGTGTTGATTTCACCGTTGTGCGCAAGCATGCGGAACGGCTGTGCCAACCACCACTGTGGGAAGGTATTCGTGGAATAGCGCTGGTGGTAGATCGCAAACGCACTCTCGAAACGTTTATCCATTAGATCGGGGTAGAAGACCGCAACCTGTTCGGCCAACATCATGCCTTTGTAGATTACAGAACGGCACGACAGAGACGCGATATACAGCTCACCAATACCCGCGGCAGAAGCTGCTTTTTCAATGCGGCGACGGATCACATACAGCTCACGCTCGAACGTTTCTTCATCAACGCCCTTGGAGTTTGAAATCAGGATTTGTTCAATCTCGGGACGTGTCGCGTTGGCCTTTTCGCCAAGGCACGCGATATCCACAGGTACATGACGCCAGCCGTAAATATAATAGCCCATGCGCAGAACTTCGGATTCCACGATAGTACGGCATGTCTCTTGCGAGCCGAAATTTGTGCGCGGTAGGAAGACCTGACCAACGGCCATCAATTCCTCTTTGCGCGGTGTGTGGCCCGTACGTTCGATCTGGTCGTAAAAGAAGGACACAGGGATTTGCACGTGGATACCTGCGCCGTCGCCTGTCTTGCCATCCGCATCAACTGCACCGCGATGCCAGATCGCTTTCAGCGCATCAATGCCCGCTTCAACAACCTTGCGCGATGGCTTGCCATCAATGGAAACCACAAGACCAACGCCACAAGAGCTATGCTCTTCGCTTTCGTCATACAGACCATTCTCCGCCATATACGCGCGCTTGGCTTCTTCGTTCTTTACCCAATTTGCATCATACTTGGTCATTGCGCTGTTCCTTCTACAAATGCCGCAAATCCTGCTTCGATTTCGGCCTTGGTTTTCGTTTCATGTGTTCCTGCAAAGGCATAGCCTTCGGGTTTCACATCAATGTAAATTTCTGCCTGCAACGTCAGCCCGCCCGCGTTATCCACGAGGCCCGCCGAGATGCTATAGTAGTCATATTTAGGCAAAGTCAGATGGTACCAAAGCGTTGATCCACAAGTGTCACACCATGCGCGCTCTGCCCATTCGGACGATGTGTAGCTTTTGACTGGGCCATTATGCGTTAGCGTACCGAGCTTGGCATCGATCTCAAGGAAAGCGCTACCCGTCCAGCGGCGGCACATCTCGCAATGACATGCACCTAGCTTTTGCTC
This sequence comes from Planktotalea sp., assembly GCF_018607965.1. Taxonomy (GTDB): domain Bacteria; phylum Pseudomonadota; class Alphaproteobacteria; order Rhodobacterales; family Rhodobacteraceae; genus Planktotalea. The sequence continues at coordinate 3,846 of NZ_JABBAM010000128.1, read as the reverse complement.
GACTGGCTCAAATTCTAGCGTGACAGCGCCACACATGCATTGGCCTTTCAGCGCGCTCATTCGGCGGCCACAGCGCTGGATGCATTCAGCTGCCCCAAAATCGCCTCTGCACAATCGCGACCGTCTTTGATCGCCCAAACAACAAGGGACGCGCCACGTACGATATCACCGACAGCGTAGACACCCGGAAGATCCGTCGCGCCTGTTGTAAACTCTGCCTTAACAGTGCCCCAGCGCGTGACTTCCAATTCTTTGGTACCCCAAAGTGTCGGCAGGTCTTCTGGCTCAAAACCCAGCGCCTTGATCACAAGATCAGCGTCTTGGACGTAATCCGCACCCTCGATCACTTCGGGCGCTTGGCGGCCCGTTACATCAGGCGCACCAAGGTGCATCTTTTGCACCATCACACCTGTAACCGCAGGATCACCAACAAAACCTTTGGGCGCAGACAGCCATTCGAAAATGACGCCTTCTTCCTCAGCATTCTGAACTTCGCGCTGGGAACCGGGCATGTTGGCCTTGTCGCGACGATACAGACATTTCACCGACGTCGCGCCCTGACGGATCGCTGTGCGCACACAGTCCATCGCCGTATCACCACCACCGATCACAACGACGCGTTTGCCTTTGGCGTCCAATTGGCCGTCATCGAATTCTGGCACATCATCGCCAAAGCTTTTGCGGTTAGAGGCCGTCAGATAATCAATCGCACGTTCGATCCCCTTGGCGCCAGAACCGGGGGCGGCAAGATCGCGTGTCTTGTAAACGCCTGTTGCGATAATCACCGCGTCGTGGGCCGCTTGGATATCCGCGAATGTGATATCTTCACCAACGTTGCAATTTAGTTTGAACGTAACACCGCCCTCAGCAAGCTGATCGTTGCGGCGCATCACGACGTCTTTTTCAAGCTTAAAGCCTGGAATACCGTACGTCAGCAAACCTCCCGCGCGATCATAACGATCATAGATTGTGACCTGCACGCCTTGGCGACGCAGCACGTCAGCAGCAGCAAGACCACCAGGGCCAGCACCGATGATGCCAACGCTTTCAGTGCGCTCTGTGTGTGGCTTGATCACTTTGACCCAACCGTTTTCCCACGCTGTGTCTGTGATGTATTTCTCAACGGAACCAATCGTGACAGTACCATGGCCAGAGCTTTCGATCACGCAGTTGCCTTCGCACAAGCGATCCTGCGGACAAATGCGGCCACAAATCTCTGGGAACGTGTTCGTCGCCTGGGAAACTTCGTACGCTTCTTGCAAACGACCCTCGGCCGTCAGGCGCAGCCAGTCAGGAATGTTGTTGTGCAAAGGACAATGAGTCTGGCAATACGGAACGCCACACTGCGAACAGCGACTAGATTGCTCTTTCGCCTTCTCGCCCGCATATTCGGCGTAGATTTCGCCGAAATCCTTGTTGCGCAAGTCAGGCGCGCGCTTCGTTGGCATGTCGCGCTCTAGCGAGACGAATTTCAGCATTGGTTGCTTTGCCATGATGTAGCACTCCTGTGGTCGTTTCATTCCGTGGTTGCACCCTCATACAAAGGTCCGGTTCGGAATAAAAGTCACAAAGAGTGAACTAATTATCAAAAAATTATGCGGTAGGATCGTCATTTTGAGATTTATTAGTAAATTTTAGATCCGATTCGGACTTAATCTAACACTTCCCACACGAATCGCCTTGCGATAGGTCTGCGCTCAGATTTGAAAAGGCCATTCCATGACACTGTTCCACCTGTTTATTGTTGCCGTCATCCAAGGGATCACCGAGTTCTTACCAGTGTCTTCATCTGGACACTTAATCCTATTGCCCAAATTGACAGGCATGACGGACCAAGGCCAAGTCATTGATGTCGCCGTACATGTGGGAACCCTTTTCGCGGTCGTGATCTATTTTTGGAGCGACGTCCGCCTCGCCATCGGTGGAGTTCCGCGTTTGCTACGCGGCAAAGTCGACACACAAGGCGCATGGCTTGCGATGTGCCTTATCCTTGCGACGATCCCTGTGGTTCTGTTCGGCTTTGTTCTAAAGGTAACGGGCCTTGATGATGCAATGCGCTCCGTCACTGTCATCGGTTGGACGATGCTGATCTTCGGTCTGGTCCTGTATTGGGCCGATCAAAAAGGCACGCAGGAAAAAGTTGCGTCGCAGTGGTCCATCAAAGACGCGTTCATCATGGGTCTGTGGCAGGCAATTGCGCTGATCCCCGGCACGTCGCGTTCAGGTATCACAATCACAGCGGGCCGCTATCTTGGCTACGCGCGTGAAGATGCCGCCAAGCTTGCCATGCTGATGTCTATTCCAACGATCCTAGCTGGTGGTACATTGCTTGCCATCGAGGTTGCCGCGACGGCCAAAACAGATCTCGCGCGTGACGGTGCCATTGCTGCCGTCTTCGCCTTCATTGCAGCGATGTTAGCACTGACCTTAATGATGCGTTTGTTGAAATCCGTCAGCTTCACACCCTATGTGATTTATCGCGTGATCTTGGGCATTGTACTGATTTGGGTCGGGTACACCGCATAAAAAAGTCGGCCCATCGGACCGCCTTAAATTCTCAGTTTACTTTATGCCTTAGGCGCGCAAATTCTTCGCAGAATCCTTGATCGCAGCGTACTGACCTGATGGACGGAAGCGCCACAAGTAGTCAGGCAGAACCGTTTCCAAAGCAACGGGCGTGATATCCAAATCCACCAGTCCTTTAGCATCCGCAGAGACAACATTGTCGACACGCAGGTTCTTCACCTGATCGCGTGTTGCAGCGGGGTTTTTCACAAGACCAAATGTCACCGTCTCAAGCATATCAAATCCGAACGCCATAACGCGTGCAATTGGGAACGGAACGTTCAGGATCAATCTGCGGCGCTGCACGATATTCAACATCGTTTGCAGCAATTCGCGGAATGTGCTGACCTGTGCACCGCCTATTTCATAAACACCATGCGCTTCGCCTAGGACACCTTTGACAGCCGCAGCAGCGACATCATCAACATACACCGGTTGGAATTTTGTATCTGCGCCAATCGCTGGCAGAACTGGGCCCATGCGTGACATAGAGGCGAAGCGGTTAAAGAACTGATCTTCCGTTCCAAACACAATCGACGGACGCAGGATCATCGCGTTCGGCATGTGCTCCAGGACAGCTGCCTCGCCCAACGCTTTGGTGCGCGCATACTCGCTTGCAGCATTCTCATCCGCGCCCAGCGCAGAGATCTGTACCATTGTTTGAATGCCGGCTTCAGACGCCAAACGCGCAACTCGTGCAGCGCCCTCAGTCTGGACCGCTTCAAATTTGTTCTTTCCGTTTTCTGTCAGAAGGCCAACGCAGTTCACAACCGCATCTGCACCCTGCATGACCGCAGCAACGGACGCATCGTCGCGAATGTTGCACAGCACCGGTTCGACCTGCCCAACAGTGCCATAAGGCTTTACAAACATCGCCTCATTGGGGCGACGCACAGCAACGCGCACGCGCCAGCCTTCTTTAGCCATACGGCGCGCAATGTAGCGACCGACAAAACCAGAGCCGCCGTAGATCGTGACAAGTTTGGACATATGCTTGATCCTTTGTCTAAAAACTTGAGTGCAGATGTACCGACCCCAAAGGATACGAGCAAGTCGCTTATTAGCCCCATTTTGCGTCAAACTGGCCCGTTTCGCGTCTGTTTGTTGAATTAGCAGAATTTGAGCGGTTGCATGAGAGGCGAATCCCGTTGACAGCGCCACGCCCAAAGTCTAAATCCCGCTCACAACCACCTGCCCAGGTGGCGGAATGGTAGACGCGCTAGCTTCAGGTGCTAGTATTCGCAAGGATGTGGAGGTTCGAGTCCTCTTCTGGGCACCAAA
>NZ_JABBAM010000071.1 GCF_018607965.1 Planktotalea sp. | reverse complement strand
GTGCCGATGTTGACGTGCGGTTTATTGCGTTCAAACTTTTCCTTGCCCATAACGGCACCTCATAGATTAGGGGGTCATTTAGCGAACCCAAATTTCTCTGACGCGCACATATTGGCTTGGCGGATAAAAATCAAGTATCAGTTAACAGCTTCAACCTCTGTCGCATCTTCAACCTTTTTCGCCACAGCTGACTCTGCTTCGTTGACGAGTTCGCTCGCTTTCTCGGACACCGCTTCAATCGCCTCGTCTTTTTCAACACTCGTATCTGCGACCTTCGTAGAACGGCTCTTGAACCACTGTTCTTGACGATGTTGTCGCGTGATGTAGCGCTGGATCAGTTTTGCGGCATTCACAGAGAGCGCTTCCATCTGTTCTTCTGCGGTTTTCGTCAATCCAGAGCCAATGAGTGTATCTCCGTCAAGGCGTTCTAATACCGTGATTTGTTCTGGTTCTTCATTCAGTTTCTTACCGGCTGCGTCGTCCCAAACCGTAAGCTTGAAAATCAAAGCTGACTTAGGAGAGAGCACTAAAGGAATACCGGGCTGTGCAAGCACATATCCTTCAAGCGAGATGCCAAAATGATAGAGTTGATCGCCGTCATAGCGAGAGAAGCGATCATCAATCGCTTTTGTCACAGAGGCTATCCAATCCGCATCTTCGGCTTTGCGCGAGACTGGCCCCATCACCAATTCTGGTGCGACAACCACGTTATAAGCAAGCGTGAATTCGCCAATAGGGAGCGGCTTTCCCGATATATCATCAATATTTTCACAAGCGCTTAAAGACACGACGGCAGCGAGTACGGCGAAGAATCGAAACATGCAAAACCCCTTTGGCAGATGTATCTTGCTAGACCAGCGCGCGGGTAAGATCAATGCGGCCTCTAGTTAAACCGATTGTCCCGCGGGAAGCCGCGCGGGGCCATGCGGCCCATGCTCGCGCGTTTGCCCTGCCATTCGGCCAGTTCCGTTTCTGTGCGTGTGCGTCCAGCGGGGTCAAGCCACGTCAGGCCTTCTTCCAGCGTGAACGTTGTCGCGTCTGACATGCCACCGTCTTTATATTTTTGAAGACGCACGCCTTTGCCACGCCCCATTTCGGGTAGCTCATCAAGGGCGAACACCAGCACTTTGCGGTTTTCGCCGACAACCGCAACACTGTCACCCGTTACCGGCTTACAGACGTGCGCACGGGTTTCGCCGCGCACGTTCAGCACTTGTTTGCCCGAGCGGGTCTGCGCAATCACATCATCCTCGGGCACTACAAATCCGTCGCCTGCAGAGGACCCAACAATGAGTTTACGCCCAGGTTTATGAATAAACAGATCGACGATCTGCGCTTCATTTGGAAGATCAACCATCAAACGCAGCGGTTCCCCCATGCCACGCCCACCAGGCAAGCTAGCCCCTGAAATCGTGTAGAAACGTCCGTTCGAGCCGAATACTAGCAGTCTATCAGTGGTTTCCGTATGGAATACAAAGCGCGGACCATCGCCATCTTTAAATTTCAACTCACGGGTCAGATCGATATGGCCCGTCATCGCGCGGATCCAACCCATTTCAGAGCACACAACTGTAATAGGTTCACGGTCGATCATCGCTTCAAGTGGGACCTCTTCCACTTCGCCCGCCTCTGCGAACTGCGAACGACGTGCCCCGCCCGGGTGATCTTTACCAAACTGCTTTTTCGTCAGCTTTAGCTGCTCTGCGATACTGTCCCACTGAAGTTCGCCACTATTGAGCAAGTCATCAAGTCTAGCGCGCTCTTCCATCAACGCATCGCGTTCGCGCTTAAGTTCCATCTCTTCCAAGCGGCGCAAAGAACGCAGGCGCATGTTTAAGATGGCTTCGGCTTGGACTTCTGTCAACTCGCCCTCACCCGCGGCAGGTGAAACATAGTCTTTTTCGTCCATGGCACGCACGAACGTGCGGCCCCAGTCCTCACGCATCAACGCGCCTTTGGGATCATCGTCGTATCGAATAATATCGATCACGCGATCCAAATTGAGGAAGGCAATAATAAAGCCTTCAAGCACCTCAAGACGGTGATCGATCTTTTCCATACGGTGCGTCGAGCGACGCACAAGAACATTGCGGCGGTGATCAAGGAAGGCGCGCAGCACTTCCTTCATCGAACAAACCTTGGGCGTCAAACCATCGATCAACACGTTCATGTTCAGCGAGAAGCGTACTTCAAGATCAGAACTACGGTAGAGCATGCTCATCAACACTTCGGGCGCGACATTCTTTGAGCGCGGTTCAAGCACGATGCGCACGTCCTCGGCAGACTCGTCGCGGATATCTGCAAGTATGTGGATCTTCTTGTTCTGGATCAGCTCTGCGATTTTTTCGATCAGCTTGGATTTCTGAACCTGATAGGGGATTTCGGTGACAACGATCTGCCACTGACCACGGCCAAGGTCTTCGATCTCATACTTACAGCGCAAACGAAACGAACCACGGCCCGTGCGATAGGCTTCGGCCATGTTTTCTTTTGGCTCGACAATAATGCCGCCTGTTGGAAAATCAGGACCTGGTACAAAATTTAGCAACGTATCATCACGCGCATCAGGCACTTTGATCAGATGCAAACACGCATCGCAAAGTTCTGCCACGTTATGGGGCGGAATATTCGTCGCCATGCCTACCGCGATGCCGCTAGATCCGTTCGCAAGAAGGTTCGGAAAGCTCGCGGGCAGTACAACTGGTTCGGTTAGCGTGCCATCGTAATTTTCGCGAAAATCAACCGCGTCCTCAGACAGCCCTTCCATCAACGCCTCGGCAGCGGATGTCATGCGGGCCTCAGTATAACGCGCCGCAGCTGGGTTATCACCGTCGATATTGCCAAAGTTACCTTGACCATCCACAAGCGGATAGCGCACGTTAAAGTCCTGTGCGAGACGCGCCATCGCATCATAGATCGCAGCGTCACCGTGTGGGTGATAGTTGCCCATCACATCGCCAGAAATCTTAGCGGACTTACGGAAACCACCTGTCGAGGACAGTTTAAGTTCGCGCATTGCATAGAGAATGCGACGGTGCACAGGCTTCAAACCATCACGCGCATCTGGTAAAGCGCGGTGCATAATCGTTGAGAGCGCATAGGTTAGATACCGATCGCCAAGGGCGCGGCGCAGCGGCTCGCTTAGATCGGGAACCTTTGGTAGATCATCTTTGGTGCTATCGCTCATGAAATTGCTTCTAGCGATAGCAATTCAAGGCGGCAAGATAAGAAGCATCCTAGGCATGTGGATAAGTTTCTATGCAACGGGGGGAATTTTTGCAATTTGAACCCTCACGGAAATGTTGGAATCAGGTATATGAATACCCAACAGCGGCGTTTCGCCAATTTTTAAAAGTATCTGGGGGGATTATGGGTAAAGTAATAGCCATAACATTCGCATTCATGGCGTTCGCCTTTTACGAGCTAAGCGGCGGCTCTGAATTTGTCGCAATTGAAGACGAGAAACGCGCTGTAGCAGTAGATTTACAAAAAGAAGAAACGCGAGTGTTGGCACAAGCCAAAGCCGAGCGCCTTAATGCAACTTCTGAAATAGTTTGAGCGAGCGTGTCCACTACGCCTGCAGTCGCACTGGTTGAAGCCGCTGTGGTTAAGCAAGACGACGCTGCGATTGATGTGACCGCAGCGCTGGACATCGAAAAAGCCGAAACGCTGACAGCAGACGTTACCACCGCGACCGCAGACATGCGCAAAGTATCGGCAGCGCGTGTCAACATGCGCCATGGACCTGGGCAGAACTTTTCAGCCGTCGCCAAACTTACCAACGGCCAAATGGTTGAAATTCTGCAAGATCCAGGGGACGGCTGGGTGAAACTGCGTGTCGAAGACGGTGGGCGTGTTGGATGGATGGCTGATTTCCTTTTGACGGCGTCTAACAACTAAGTTGCCAGCCGCCCGTATCATGATAAGCCCGCCCTCACATCTGAGAGGCGGGTTTTTTCATGGTCACAACGCAGCAGTCGAAATCGATCCTTATCACAGGATGCTCTTCGGGCATTGGATATGACGCAGCCCACGGTATGCGGGCTGCGGGTTGGCGTGTGTTTGCCTCTTGTCGCAAAGCGGATGATTGCGCGCGTCTCATCGCAGAGGGCTTTGAGAGCCCGTTGATTGACTACAGTGATGAAAGCACGATCCAGACTGGGTTGGCACAAATTTTGAAAGCAACTGGTGGCACCTTGGACGCGCTCTTTAACAATGGGGCCTACGCGCTGCCCGGTGCTGTCGAAGATCTGCCCCGCGATGGTTTGCGAGAGATATTTGAATGCAATTTGTTCGGCGTCCACGATCTGACTCGTGCAGTGATCCCTGTGATGCGGGCGCAAGGGTATGGTCGTATTGTGAATTGTTCCTCTGTGTTGGGTCTAGTCACGATGAAATGGCGTGGTGCTTATTCGGCAACGAAATTCGCAATGGAAGGCCTTAGCGATACCCTGCGTTTAGAAATGCGTGATACGGGGATCAAAGTGATCCTGATTGAGCCCGGCCCTGTAACGTCCGAAATTCGCGTCAATTCGATCCCACATTTCGAGCGATGGATAGATTGGAAAGCCTCCGCACGACGCAGCGAATATGAAACCAGCCTTAATGATCGCCTCTACACCAGTTCGGGCCCCGATCCTTTCGAGCTACCCCCAAGTGCGGTGACTGCGAAACTACGCCACGCCTGTGAATCCCCACGCCCCAAGCCACGTTACTATGTCACCAAACCGACCTATATCATGGGGGCTTTGCGGCGTATGCTGACCACACGTGCATTGGATCGCATTGTTTCAAAGGTGTAATCCAGCGGTAGGCATTCGCTTTTTGTAAACGCGCACCTACATGTGCAAAGACTAAATATAGGAAAGACCATGGCAAGTGACCCGCTCTTTATAATTATGATAATCGCAATGTTCGCGGTTCTTGGCATTCTGATGCTTGGCATTGGTGGCTTTGCCAAAGGTGGCGATTTCAATCGCAAACATGCCAATCGTATTATGCGATACCGTATCTATGCTCAATTCGTTGCAGTTCTTCTCATCCTAGCAGTCGTTTATTTCACAAAGGGTTAAGTCATGGTTGTTCTCAACAAAATCTACACGAAAACTGGCGATGCGGGTGAAACAGCCCTTGGAAACGGTGCACGCGTTGCCAAAAATTCTATGCGCGTCAACGCTTACGGAACCGTCGATGAAACCAATGCGGTGGTCGGCCTCGCACGTCAGCACGCGAGCGATGACATCGATGCGAAACTCGCGATGATACAGAACGATCTTTTCGATCTTGGTGCGGACCTGTGCCGCCCTGATATGGAAAAAGACAAAGATGCGGAATATCAGCCCCTGCGCATGACAGATGCCCAAGTCGCACGCCTTGAAAGCGAGATCGACGCGATGAACGGCGATCTAGAACCCTTGCGCAGCTTCATTTTGCCCGGCGGCTCTGCTTTGGCAGCGCAAATGCACCTGTGTCGTACAGTATCACGTCGCGCTGAGCGCCTGACTGTCGAGTTGGCAACAATGGAATCGGTGAACCCTGCGGCGGTAAAATACCTCAACCGCTTGTCCGATTGGTTCTTCGTCACAGGCCGCGTTGTCAATAACGGTGGCAAGGACGACATCCTTTGGGTGCCGGGCGCGAACCGCTAAACCGCGCAATCCCCAACGATTGGCCCACCGTTATGGCCAATCGTTGGGGAACGCGGCGTCCTTTTGCGCTAACATGACGATTTTGACCTGTTCCGCTCGTGCGCAAAATTATATCAACCCATGGATGATATCTGAAAGAGTCGCGATGCGGCTTTAAACTTAGGGAGACCTACGCCAATGAAGGTGCTTGTACCTGTCAAACGCGTGATTGATTATAATGTGAAAGTTCGTGTCAAAGCGGACGGCAGCGGAGTTGATCTCGCCAACGTGAAAATGTCCATGAACCCCTTTGACGAGATTGCTGTAGAGCAAGCAATCCGTCTGAAAGAAGCGGGCAAAGCGGATGAAGTGATTGCGGTTTCTGTCGGCGTTAAGCAGGCACAAGAGACATTGCGCACGGCTTTGGCCATGGGTGCGGATCGCGCGATCCTCGTGATCGCTGCTGATGATGTACATAATGACATCGAACCCCTGACAGTTGCGAAAATCCTCAAAGGTATCGTTGACGAAGAGCGGCCCGGTCTTGTGCTTTGCGGCAAGCAAGCGATCGACAATGACATGAACGCGACCGGCCAAATGCTGTCTGCGCTTATGGGCTGGTCCCAAGCAACATTTGCATCCGAAGTTGATATCGACGGCGACAGCGCAACAGTGACGCGTGAAGTTGACGGTGGTCTGCAGACCATCAAGGTGAACATGCCAACGGTTGTGACCGTTGATTTGCGCCTGAACGAGCCACGTTATGCGTCCCTGCCAAATATCATGAAGGCCAAGAAAAAGCCTATGGATGAAAAAACTGCAGCAGATTACGGCGTCGACGCAACACCACGTTTGGAAATCGTTAGCACAATCGAACCAGCAGCGCGCGCAGCTGGTATCAAGGTTGGTTCTGTTGATGAACTGATCGAGAAACTCAAAGAAGCGGGGGCTGTATAATGGCTGTTCTCTTACTCGCAGAAGTTACTGGCGGTGAATTGTCGCTGGACGCCACTGCCAAGGCAGTAACTGCATCCGCATACTTGGGCGATGTGACTGTACTATGCACAGGCGCTGACTGCTCTGGCGCGGCGGCGGCTGCTGCAAAAATTGCTGGCGTTTCAAAGGTGCTATGCGCCGAAGACGCGATCT
>NZ_JABBAM010000039.1:37369-39605 GCF_018607965.1 Planktotalea sp. | reverse complement strand
GCGCGATGGAAATACCGCATCTGTCCCAGAATGATGTTAACGCCACAGATTTCCCCTAGTGCAGACCCCGACATCGGCTAACATTAGCCTACTACCTTGGGGGAGGTTTTCGTATGTCTACATTTGCCAACGTCTGGCATGTTGTGTCCTTGGTCATGGGCGAACAAGCCTATCCACTGGCAGGAATGGCCGCCCAGATCGCGGGAACCATTTTGTTGGTAGGCCCATGTTTTTTCTTTCCTTCGCATCAACGCATTGCCAAGCTTGAAACCTCGCACCGGTCTTTCCAAATCGGAATGAGCGACGTTGCACGCGCCTATGCGATTGCGCACGCGCACGACCGTACCGGTGTGTTTCAGCTTTCTGGTAAATTTGATGCTGTGCGCGAACGGCTTGGATTTCTACGTGAGCATCCCGACCTAGCGCAGCTAGAACCAGCAATGCTGGAAGCCGCAGCACAAATGAGCCAAATTTCAGCAGAACTCGGCGCGATCTATTCTGACAAGAAAGTCGAGCGTGCACGTACTATTTTGAAAGAGCGCCAGCATGAGATTGGTCAATTCAACGAACGCTTGGAAAATACCAAACTTGTTTCAACCGAACTCAAAGGCTGGCTTGGACAGGTCGAAATGGATGAAAGCGTGGCACGCGCGCAGATTGATCGTTTGGTCGACGATTTGGCCGATGTATTGCCAGCACTTGGCCTAGAGGTCGTTTCACAAGAGCTTGAAGCAAAGATTATCTCTTTGCCCCACGCTACTGAATAATCTGGGTAATGAAATTTTGGCTAAATAGTTTGGTTTGACGACGCGCAGCACTTTCGTCACAAGGGCGCATGGCTAAAAAACCCACATTTGCATGCGCTGAATGCGCCAATGTCACCACCAAATGGTCTGGGCGCTGCGAAGCGTGCGGCGCGTGGAACTCTATCGCGGAAGATGCGGGCCTTAGCACCTCTGGTCCCGCCAAAGTCGGCCTGGGCACAGTGCGCGGCCGCGCCGTAAAACTTACAAGCCTCAGCACAGAAGAGGCGCCCCCTGAACGCACCCATTCTGGTCTAAACGAATTGGACCGCGTGCTGGGGGGTGGTTTGGTCCCTGCCTCTGCGACCTTGGTTGGTGGTGATCCTGGCATTGGTAAGTCCACGCTGCTTTTGCAGGCCGCTGCGCAATTCGCGAACGTCGGGTTAAAGACGATTTATGTATCAGGCGAAGAAAGCAGCGCACAAATCCGAATGCGCGCGCAACGCCTTGGATTGACGGACGCACCCGTGCAATTGGCCGCTGAAACAAATCTGCGCGATATTCTCACGACGCTAGAAATAGAGAAGCCCCAGCTCGCGATCATCGATTCGATCCAAACAATGTGGTCGGATTCCGTTGGCAGCGCGCCCGGTTCAGTGGCCCAAGTGCGTGCTGCAGCACATGAATTGACCAGCTTTGCCAAACGCGTTGGCATGGCGGTGATCCTTGTGGGTCACGTGACAAAAGACGGCCAAATCGCTGGCCCCCGCGTTGTCGAACATATGGTCGATACGGTTCTCTATTTCGAGGGCGAGCGCGGGCATCAGTTCCGCATTTTGCGCGCTGTGAAAAACCGTTTTGGCCCCTCCGATGAAATCGGTGTGTTTGAGATGACAGGTCGTGGTCTGTCCCAAGTCACCAATCCGTCTGCACTGTTCCTGTCTGAGCGCGGCACACCGTCACCGGGATCCGTGGTCTTTGCAGGTGTCGAGGGCACCCGCCCTGTCCTTGTCGAACTACAAGCGCTCGTCGCGCCCTCGCCCCACTCCCAACCCCGCCGCACAGTCGTTGGCTGGGATGGCGGACGTCTCGCGATGATTCTCGCGGTCCTTGAAGCACGCGTTGGAATCCCGTTCACGGGGTTGGATGTCTACCTCAATGTTGCGGGTGGTATGAAAATTACGGAACCCGCCGCCGACCTTGCGGTGGCAGCTGCACTTATAAGTGCGCGTGAAGATGCCGCTTTACCCGCTGAAACTGTAGTCTTTGGCGAAATAAGCCTCTCAGGTGCGCTTAGACCCGCTCCTCAAACCGAAAACAGGTTGAAGGAAGCGCAAAAACTTGGTTTTACAGGCGCACTCGCTCCGGCGGGTGGCAAAGGCGTCAAAGTGGATGGAATCGCACTTAATCAAATGAGCGATCTCACCAGTTTCGTCGGCGATATTTTCGGCGCAGGTTAACGCGCAACACCAGACGAGCGCGGGCTAACGCGC
>NZ_JABBAM010000039.1:16827-37269 GCF_018607965.1 Planktotalea sp. | reverse complement strand
TAACGCGCAACACCAGACGAGCGCGGGCTAACGCGCTACCAAAGACAAGAAAGCGAATGGGCATATGGACGGTTTTACCATTATTGACGGTGTAGTTGCGGTCATCATCGTACTCTCTGCCCTCCTTGCCTATTCGCGCGGTTTCGTGCGCGAAGCCTTGGCCATCGCAGGCTGGCTTGCCGCTGCGTTCCTTGCCTTTGCATTCGCACCCCAAGTTGAACCGCTGGTCAAAGAAATCCCCGTCATCGGTGAATTCCTCGCAGATAGCTGCGAGTTGGCCATTATTGCGGCCTTCGCGGTTGTCTTCGCAATCGCTTTGATCGTCACCTCTTTGTTTACCCCGCTGATGTCCTCACTGATCCAGCGCTCCGCTCTTGGTGGTATTGACCAAGGCATCGGCTTTCTCTTTGGTGTTTTGCGCGGCGTCTTACTGGTTGCAATTGCGTTTTTCGTCTACCAAACTGTGGTCACCCAGCAAGACATCACCATGGTCGATGAAAGCCGCTCTGCGAAAGTTTTTGAGCGCATGACTGGCAAGATCGAAGATCGCAATCCAGAGCAAGCGCTTGGGTGGATCACAACACAATACGAACAACTCGTCGGAACATGCGGCACGCCAGAATAAGGCCGCTTCGCACGGATGAGTTGATGACTTCCTAAGTGTGACGCTCTAATAGGGTCACAACTGCCACATTCCGGATATGGAGCTGCTCGCCTTGTCCAAATCAAACCTGCCCAAGTCTATGCCGCCTGCCCACCCTTTCGACTTTGACTATTCGCGCGCTGATGACAGCGACGATAAACTGAAAGAGGAATGTGGCGTCTTCGGCGTAGTTGGTGCCTCAGATGCCGCCAATTTCGTTGCCCTCGGCCTGCACGCTTTGCAGCATCGCGGTCAAGAAGCTGGCGGAATTGTCAGCCACGATCCAGAACAGGGTTTCAATTCAGCCCGTCGCTTCGGATATGTGCGTGATAATTTCACCAAAGCATCCTTGATGGAAACGCTCCCCGGTCCACTTGCCATCGGTCATGTGCGTTATTCTACAGCTGGCTCCAAGGGTGCGGTTATTCGTGATGTGCAGCCATTCTTTGGCGAATTCTCTATGGGCGGCGCAGCAATTGCGCATAACGGCAACATCACCAATGCCGACGCTCTGCGCAAAGAACTGATCGAGCGCGGCTCGATCTTTCAAAGCTCCTCTGATTCCGAGTGTATTATTCACCTGATGGCCCGCTCCATGCAGCGCAATATTCCAGAACGTATGGAAGACGCGTTGCGCCGTGTTGAGGGCGCATTCTCCATCGTCGCAATGACGCGCACCAAACTGATCGGCGTGCGTGATCCTCTGGGCGTACGTCCTTTGGTGCTGGGCAAATTAGAGGGTGACGGCTGGGTCCTTAGCTCTGAAACCTGTGCGTTGGATATCATTGGTGCGGAATACGTGCGTGAAATCGAACCCGGCGAAATGGTCGTGATTACCGCTGAGAATGGCGTCGAAAGCAATTTCCCGTTCCGCCGCCAAAATTCGCGCTTCTGCATCTTTGAGCACGTTTATTTTTCCCGCCCTGACAGCATCATCGGCGGTCGTTCCGTCTATGAAACCCGCCGCCAGATCGGTGTTGAATTGGCCAAAGAAAGCCCTGTTGACGCAGACCTTGTATGTCCTGTTCCAGACAGCGGCACGCCAGCAGCGATTGGCTTTTCTCAAGAAAGCGGGATCCCCTACGCGATGGGCATCATCCGCAACCAATACATGGGCCGCACATTTATCGAGCCGACAGAATCCATCCGTAACATGGGCGTGCGCCTCAAACTAAACGTGAACCGCGCGCTGATCAAAGGCAAACGCGTGATCCTTGTGGACGACAGCGTTGTGCGTGGCACCACCTCGCGCAAGATCAAAGAGATGATCCTCGATGCGGGTGCTGCCGAAGTACATTTTCGCATCGCATCGCCGCCCACCGCGTGGCCCTGTTTCTACGGCGTCGACACGCCGCAACGCGACAAACTGCTAGCGGCGACAATGACCGAGGAAGAAATGCGTCAGCACCTTACTGTGGACAGCCTGAAATTCATCTCGCTCGATGGCCTTTACCGCGCCGTTGGCGAAGCGGAAGGGCGCAACGCTAAATGCCCGCAATATTGTGACGCATGCTTCTCAGGTGAATACCCCGTCAAACCATCGGACCAGATCACCAAAGGGTTCGAACTCAAAGCAGCCGAATAGTCCTGTCAGCATCCTCTCTCCTTAAATATCCCCGCCGGAGGCATCCTACATGAGCAAAATCGCACTCATCACCGGCGCATCGCGCGGCCTCGGATTTGTAGTGGCCGAAGCCTTAGCGGCCACACACCACGTGGTGGCTGTTGCGCGCACCACTGGGGCGCTTGAAGACCTTGACGACAAGATCCAGGCTAAGGGGGGACAGGCCACGCTTGCCCCTATGGATATCACCAACCGCGATGCGATGGCCCAGCTGTGTCGCTCGATCTATGATCGCTGGGGCAGCATCGATCTTTGGGTCCACACGGCTGTTCACGCAGCACCTTTGACCCCAACAGGCCACATCGATACGAAGGACTGGGATAAATCCATGTCTGTTAATGCCACGTCTATGGGCATCCTTATTCCCTACATCGCTCCCCTTCTTGGTGACACCGGTACGGCGATGTTCTTTGACGACCAAACCATTGGTACAAAGTTCCACGGCCCCTACGCGGCCTCCAAAGCCACGCAAATCACGCTTGCGCGCTCTTGGGCCGAGGAAAGCAAATCAACAGGTCCACGCGTTTTGATCGAAACGCCCCCCGCGATGTCCACGGCGACCCGTTCGCGCTTTCATCCCGGTGAAGACCGCACAGCCCTTGCGCATCCTCGCGACGTTGCTGCAACTCTGCTTCCACGGCTGTTAAACGCCTAAAGCCTTTACGCATCCTGCCACCTCCACTAAGGATCAAACAAGCGGGCAAAGGGGCAAACATGCGTATTCTCATCACCAATGACGACGGCATCAATGCACAGGGTCTAAAAACCCTTGAGGGCATCGCGAACGAACTGGCAGGCCAAGACGGCGAAGTCTGGGTGGTTGCCCCGGCGTTTGAACAATCCGGCGTCGGTCATTGCATCAGCTATACACATCCGATGATGGTTTCCCAGATGGGCGAACGTCGTTTTGCAACCGAAGGCTCACCCGCCGATTGCGTTCTCGTTGGACTGCATGACGTCATGAAAGACGCGCGCCCTGATGTGATCCTGTCTGGTATCAATCGCGGCAACAACTCTGCTGAAAACACGCTTTATTCTGGAACGATTGGCGCGGCTATTGAGGGCGCGTTGCAGGGCATCACCTCAATTGCTTTGTCGCAGTACTACGGCCCAGAAAACCTAAACCTTGATGATCCGTTTGAGGCCTCAGCGGCCCACGGCGCGGACGTTGTACGCCGTATTTTGGCGCAAGTGCCTGACGTTCAAAGCGATTATCTCCTCTTGTTCAACGTAAACTTTCCGCCCGTTCCAGCGGCAGACGTGAAGGGCGTGCAGGTTGCGCGCCAAGGGCGTCGTCCCGATGTGTACTTTGGAGTTGAGCCACATATGTCCCCGTCAGGGCGTCGTTTTCTATGGATCAAAGGCGGCGACCAACGTGTTCGCCCCGCTGACGGCACGGACGCCGCAGTAAATCTGGATGGCTACATCTCTGTCACACCAATGCGCGCAGATTTGACCGCTGATGACGAGATGGAGCGCTTTGCCGCGAACCTATGACAGACGCTTCAACCCTCATGCAGTTTCTTTTCGCGTTGCGCTCAAAGGGCGTGACGGATGCGCGCGTGCTGACAGCTATGGAAAAGGTCGATCGCGCCGCTTTTATTCGTGGTTTGTTTGCCGAACGCGCTTACGAAGATATGCCGTTGCCTATTCCGTGTGGACAAACCATCAGCCAGCCCTCGGTAGTTGGTTTGATGACGCAAGCGTTGAAAGCAGGTCCACGTGATACCGTTCTCGAAGTTGGCACAGGGTCTGGCTATCAAGCCGCCGTTCTTAGCCACGTTGCACGTCGCGTTTACACCGTAGATCGTCACAAGCGGTTGGTGAATGAGGCCCGCGAAGTCTTTGACGCATTAAACATAACAAATATTACAGCATTCACCGCAGACGGAAGCCACGGCCTGCCAGACCAAGCACCGTTTGATCGCATCCTTGTGACCGCCGCTGCAGAAGATCCCCCCGGCCCGCTTTTGGCGCAGCTAAAAGTGGGTGGCATTATGGTCTTACCCGTTGGTCAATCAGACGCTGTTCAAAGCCTAATCCGCGTGACCCGTGATGAACGTGGCTTTGAATATGACGAACTTCGACCCGTTCGTTTTGTCCCCCTCATCGAAGGGCTGGGACGCGACGGATAAATCTGTTATAAGGCGTTAAATTTCAGGACGCTGTGGGCAACACGGCGCATGTGAGGATATCGAGATGACGATTTTTGCAAGCAGCAAACCTGTGCGCGCGTTTTTGTGTGGCACTGCTTTGATCACCCTCAGCGCTTGCGCAGATGGGCTTGATCTGGATTTTCGCGGCACGACTGGTAACAAATTTGATACCACAACTGCAGCAATCAATGCGACCCAGAACCGCCCAATTCCTGACGAGCGCGGCGTTATTACATATCCCAATTATCAAGTCGCCGTTGCAAATCGCGGCGACACAGTTGCATCAATAGCAGCACGAATTGGTGTGGATGCGACTGATATTGCTCGATATAATGGACTTGCAGAAGATACCCAGCTTCGCAAAGATGAAGTTTTGGCACTGCGCAATCCTGTCTCAACCCTGCCGGGAGGCGCACAAACCGGCATTCCAACCACACCAGGTTCAGTCGACATAACAGCGCTTGCACAAAACGCCATTAATAGCTCACCCGTCACCACCTCAGCGCTTCCAAGCGCAGGCGCGGCAACGCCAGAGCCCATTCGCCATCAGGTCGCACGCGGCGAAACGGCGTTCACGATTGCGCGTCTATACAATATCTCGGTCCGCTCACTTGCCGATTGGAACGGGCTTGATAAAGACTTTTCCGTGCGCGAAGGCCAATTCTTGCTTATCCCAGTAGCTCAGGATCAAACAGCAAGCGCACCGACGCCTTTGGCGGCAACCACCAATCCCGGCGTAGGTTCGCCGACCCCCACACCGCCATCAGCCGTGAAACCTTTGCCGGCTGAAACGCCCGTCGCAGCAGCAGCGCCTATCGTTGCGCCCGTCGCACCAGTGCTGGCCAAACCGACCAAGACCGCAAGCGCTAGCCGCATGGGATATCCTGTGACAGGCGCCATCATTCGGGAATATTCTAAGGGTAAAAATGACGGCATCGGAATCGCCGCGAGCGCAGGAACCCCTGTGAAAGCCGCTGCCTCTGGCACGGTCGCAGCAATCACCGAGAATACTGATAACCTACCGATTATCGTGGTGAAGCACCCAGATAACCTTCTGACGGTCTACGCCAATGTTGATGGTTTGAAAGTCAAAAAGGGCGATACGGTTTCGCGTGGCCAGCAGCTTGCCGCGGTACGTGCGGGTAGCTCGGACTTCTTGCATTTTGAAGTACGTAAGGGCTTTGATAGCGTCGATCCACTGCCCTATTTGCAATAATATCAAGGTGTTCGCGGTCTGTGTAGATCAGATCGCAACACCGTGACGGCCTGCCAGATCACAGAAAAACTGCCATGCAACACGCCCAGAACGGGACCCACGTGTGGCTTGCCATTCAATCGCCTCTGCGCGCAGAACTGCGGGGTCAATGCGAAGGCCCGCGCTGGCGCAGTAGCCATCAATCATCGCGAGGTATTCATCTTGATCGCAAGGGTGGAAGCCCAACCACAGACCAAAACGATCTGACAGCGAGACTTTTTCTTCAACCGCTTCGCCCGGATTGATCGCGCTAGAGCGCTCATTTTCAATCATATCGCGCGGCATAAGGTGACGTCGGTTCGACGTTGCATAAAGCAGCACGTTGTCCGGACGCCCTTCGATGCCCCCATCAAGCACGGCCTTTAGTGACTTATATTGATCATCATCGTGACTAAACGACAGGTCATCGCAATAAAGCACAAAGCGCTGTGGCGCACCGCGTAGTAGCTCTAACAGACGCCCTACACTGGGAAGGTCTTCGCGCTGCAACTCAACTATCTTAAGGTCTGCGCCCTCTTCAATCAGTTGTGCATGCACTGCCTTCACGAGCGAGGATTTCCCCATCCCGCGCGAGCCCCAGAGCAATGCATTATTGGCGGGAAAACCGTTGGCGAACTGACGTGTGTTGGCCAACAGAGTATCGCGCGCGCGGTTAATCCCAATCAGCAGATCAAGCGCGATACGGTTAACGTTTGCGACGGGCAACAAGGCATCAGGCCCTGTCTGCCAGATGAACGCACTCGCAGAGGCGAAATCAGGCGCGGCCAAGGGCGCAGGTGCGAGGCGCTCTAACGCCGCCGCAATACGCTCTAACTCGGTCATTTGTCGCCCTCTTCGTCAAACTCCTTCATGAGAGGATCGTCGAATTCCTCTTCGTCATCGTCGAAATAGCCGTCTTCACGCAGCTTGTCGTCACGTTTGGTTTCGACACGGCGCACAAGGAAGATCGAAATTTCATAAAGGCCATAGACCACAACGAACAGAATCAACTGCGTGATTACGTCTGGTGGTGTCACCAGTGCGGCCAGCAAAAGGATGCCAACCATCGCATATTTACGCACCGCGCCAAGGCCATCTGCACTCACAAGGCCTGCTTTGCCCATCAGGGTCAAAAGCACAGGCAACTGGAAACACATGCCAAAGGCGATGATGAATTTCAGTGTGATATCAAGGCTTTCGTTCACCTTACCAAAGAAGGTAATGCGCACGCCGCTGCTATCTGTTGCTGGTTCTGCAAACAAATCACCTGTGGGCGGTAGGCCATCGCCCAAAGGCACGTTTGCGACTGTTGCCAGTAATCCTGTGAAGATCGAGCTGACGTCTGCAAAGCCCAAGAAGAAGGACATCGCGAGAGGTGTAACCACAAACTGCGCGAAGGACGCGCCAAGGAGGAACATCACAGGTGATGCGATCAAGAACGGCAAGAATGCGTTCTGCTCTTTCTTATATAGGCCCGGTGCCACAAAGCGCCAAAGCTGAAAGGCGATCACAGGAAAGGCTAGGATAAAGCCAAACACCATCGAGATGCGGAATAGTGTGAATAGGTATTCTTGCGGCGATGTGTATTGCAACGTCGGGTTTGGATCGCCCAAATCGCGCAACGTGTTTTCAATCGGTGCAAGCAGGAATTCTAGGATCGGTTCTGCGACCATGAACGCCAAGATGATGCCAACGACAAAGGCCCCGACTGCGCGAATTAAACGGGTGCGCAGCTCTGCCAAATGTTCGATCAATGGCGCGGAGCTGTCTTCGACGTCGTCTGTCTGGCTCATGCAGAATCCTTTGCCGCTTTAGGGGTGGTCTTTTTCGCAGCGGGTTTCTTTGCTGCTGGCTTTGTGGCGGTGGTCTTGGCGACAGTTTTCGTCGCTGTTTTTGGCGCAGCCTTTTTCGCAGGTGCTTTCTTTGCAGCCGGCTTTTTCGCAGCAGCCTTCTTGGGTGCAGCAGTCGATGCGGCTTCTGTCTTGACGTCAGCCGCGCGGGCAGCTTGGGCCGCAAGGCGTTCTTCGGCCTTTTTGGTAGAAACTTCGTGGATCTTCTTGGACGCTTCGGCGCGCTCGGCCGCCATCTTGCCGATCTCGGTTTCAGGATCCCAGTTTTTTAGATCCTTGGTGGCTTCGTCCCACCCGTCCAGGCCCATATTCTTGGAACTGGTCATATCTTTAAAGCTGGATGTTGCTTCCTTCATGCCGCTCTCGTCCGCAGCCTGATCCATCGCACGAGAAAATTCGCGCGCCATGCCCTTGGCCTTGCCCACATACTGTCCGACCTTGCGGAACAGCATTGGCAAATCCTTGGGACCGATGACGATCAGCGCAACAACGCCAATCACCAGAAGCTCTGTCCAGCCCAGATCTAACATGTGTTATTAAACCTTGTCTGTCTCTTTGGGCGTCACGTCTTTTGCGTCTTCCGCAGCGTCCGTCATCTCTTCTTCAAGCTCTTTAGAACCTTCGTTGATGCCCTTCTTGAAGGACGTGATGCCCTTGCCGACTTCGCCCATGAGCGAGCTGATTTTGCCACGGCCAAACAGCACAAGGACGACAACAGCGATAAGAAGCAGGCCGGGAAGGCCGATATTGTTAAGCATGAGTATTCTCCCAAAAATCTTTCAAAAGTCGTGTCATGGGCGCGCTTTAGCGCCCACGTTCGAACTGTATCTATTGACTCATGCCCTGCGTTAAAAGGGCAAACGTTAATTTGCTGGGAAAATAAAGCAGCGATCACGCCGTATCGTCAGCCACAAAGGCGTGCCAACTTTGGGCAAGAACACGTTGGGCACGGTCGCACTGATCATCGCGTCCTTGTCGTCCATCTTGAATTCAACAAGGGATTCTGACCCCATAAAGCGCGCGCGCTGCACAAGACCACGCGCGGCAACCCCGTCACGTACAGTGGGCAACGGGCCTTTTCCACCGCGATCAAAGTCGATGCCAACGTGTTGGGGACGAAATACAATGTCCACTTGCGCACCATCGGCTACACCGGGGGCAAGAAACTGTCCAAATGGCGTATCCGCCAAAGCGCCATTGGCCGTGCTGCGTATCACGTTGATATCACTGAAAAAACCGACGGCTTCCATATCAACGGGGGCATTGTAGATATTATAGGGCGCACCACGTTGCACGATTTCGCCGTCCCGCATCAGCGCAATTTCATCTGCCATGCGCATGGCCTCTTCGGGTTCATGCGTGACCAATAGAACAGCAGCGTCTTCGTCTTTCAGCAACGCCAGCGTTTCATCACGAATGCCATCGCGCAGGCGGTTATCAAGGCCAGAAAAAGGTTCATCCATCAGCATGATCTTTGGACGCGGTGCCAGTGCGCGCGCCAATGCTACGCGCTGTTGTTCGCCGCCTGATAGTTCATGCGGGTAGGCATCAATCAGACGCATCAGGTCGACTTTGCCGAGCAGTTCTTCGACACGCACACGTTTTTCGGCGCGCGTCCCTTTTAGACCAAAAGCCACGTTGTCAGACACGCTCATATGAGGGAACAACGCGAAATCTTGGAACATCAAGCCAATGCCGCGCTGTTCCGCAGGAACGGTGAAAGCGCCGTCGCAAATCAGCTGACCATCCACCCAGATTTCGCCGCTGTCTTGCATGTCTACACCCGCGATCATGCGCAGGGTCGTGGACTTTCCGCAGCCGGAGGGACCAAGCAAGCAGGTCACCTGCCCCGGCAAAATGCTGAGAGACACGTCATCAACGACCGTCTCGCCGCCAAAACGACGCGTCAGGTTGCGAATCTCTAAACGCGGCGCAGTGCCTTGCATGACGGGGCCTTCATCTGGGTCGTGAACAATAAACTTGATAGATTTCATCAAGTTTAAACTGTCCTACCAGCCTCAAACCGCTGGTTCAACCCGCCGCGCACCTGCAAGAACTGCGACAAATCCAACGATCAACACGACAATACAGATCGCAAAGAGCTGTTCGTATTTATGACCCTCTGGAAGGAGGTTTGCCGCCCAGTCGGCTGCGCGCGCAAAATAGATGATAGCCCCCAGCAGCGCGGCGGCAAAGGCCACCAAGTACGACCAAAGCGCAACGCTGCGCCCCATTACAAGGCCCACGATCAGCACGGGTGTCAGGAACATCGATGCCGTACCACTGACCGCAACCGCATCGAAAAGCGTGGCATTCCCCCACACCGTCAGAGTCGCGCCTGCTGCCATGAAAATCACCATAACTGTGCGACCGCCGTTCAATGTGCGCGGTGCGAAGTTCAGTTCTTCGACGCAAAGGCGAGAGGCAGACGAAAGCGCGGAATCGAGTGTGCTAAGGGCAGAAACCAAGAGCGAAATCAGCAGAGCTGCGAAGATCCACGGCGGGAACATTCCGGCCCATGTGCCGATAAGTTGACCCTCATATTCTGCGCCCACAAGGCTGGCTTGGATGCCAAACATCCCAAACGCGATGATGCACAGCGCGGACAGCCAGAACGCGTGCAGGAACGAGCGTTGTGTCGTCTTTGGATCGGCAAGAAACCCGCGATCCATCATGACGGGGTCGTGCACAGGGTATGAAAAGACTTGTAGCGCCGCGACGGCCATCAAAATCCAGCCATTATAGCTGCCTGATGTGCCCTGCGCCATCACAACCGCACCCAGATCAAAGCCGGGGCTGAGAAGCATCGCAATGAATGCGACGACGAAAACAACAAGGAAAACAGACATTTGCAGCACATCTGTGCGCAACGCAGCACTTAGGCCGCCCCATGCAGAATACGCCAAGCCTAGTAACGCCACGAGGCCGATGGAGAGTTCTTTGGCAAGCGCAACTTCGGGAAGGACTGCCGTGAAAATCAGGCCAACAACAATCAAATTCGCGAAGACCTCAGACAAAAGTCGCAGCGCGACAACCAAATTGTAACACCCTTTGCCTAGGCTGCCAAAACGCGCGCCTAGCCAATCTTGGACCGACCCTGCCCCGCCCGCACGCAACCGTGCGACAACGAAACCACCCGTCAGAAAGGATCCGTAGTACGCGGTGTAGGCAAGTGTGCCTGCCATTCCGTAGAAGTACCCCAAAATTGCGGCATTCATGAGAGAGCGTGCAAAAATCCATGTGGTGACTTGGCTTAGGACCAATGTGATCAAGCTAGGTGCCCCACCTTGCGAGGTTTTGCCGCCAAAGAACCCCTCAACGGTCACGCTGCGAGGTGCGACCAGAAGGCTCGCGAGGATAATGGCCGCGAAGATCGCAACGATAAGACTGGCTGTCATTGGTTAGGTCCTTGAAGCAAAAAATGTTGGGCCTTGCTGACAGATACACAACGGTGAGGAAAGCAACGTTTTCACAAGTGACACTATTGTGAGGTTAGGTGCATGTGAAATAAGTCGATTTGTATGCGATAACGGCTTGGTAACCATGCTGGTGCAAAGGTTAGGCGCATCCGATCGGGGGGATTTGCCACATTTTTATATTCCATCCACTGCAAAACATGGCTCGAATTTGTATCTTGGCGGGTGCTTCAATTTTGGCGAACTGTGATAATTCAAGCAGCACCGAAAGCGATCCGTTACAGATCAACGGAGATCCGACACCCGAACAATTGGTCGCGCAGGAAGCCGCCACAACGCTGCGCACTGGATTCGCGACACCAAATCCAGACGGCACATTTGACAGCTCCCTGACCACCATTTTGAAGGGAGGCTATCGCGACGATGCGGGAAATGGCTATGCTTTTGAATTAGGGCGTGACGGAACAGCCTTTAGCGCGCTTGTGGAATTGCTGCCAGAAACGGACTTGGGCGCATTACCTGCAACTGGAATCGCGACGATGCGTGGTGAGTATCAGGTTATCGAAGTTGGAAAATCAGATGGGGATGTTCGCGATTATGGGGAACCCGTCGCGACATCTGGCAGACTTACCTTGCGCGCCGATTTTGATTTCGCAACCTTGCAAGGCAGTGATGGAACGTTGAACATTGACGGCACTTTTGATGGACAATCCCTAAGCGGTGCCGCCTATTTCAACGCACGCGCAGCTGAACTTTCTGGACGTATTGGGAGTGAACACGCCGTCGGTATTTTTTAGTGGAACCGACGACGCGTCTGCATTTGTGGGGGGCTTTTTAGCGGACCGCTAGAACGTCGCGTTCACACCGCCACCATCGTGCAAGATGTTTTGCCCCACGATAAACGCAGCATGGGTTGAACACAAAAACGCACAGGTCGCGCCAAATTCATCCGCCGTGCCATAGCGTCCCGCCGGAATCGTTTTGCAGCGCTGCACTTTGGCTTCTTCGGACGTAATTCCTTGGGCCTTGGCGACACCACCATCAAGCGAAACAGCGCGGTCCGTCGCATGAATACCTGGCAAAAGGTTGTTAATCGTCACGCCAGTTCCCGCAACTTGGCGCGATGTCCCAGCGACGTACCCAGTCAGACCTGCGCGCGCCGAATTTGACAGACCTAGAACACCAATCGGCGATTTCACCGACTGAGACGTGATGTTAACGACACGCCCCCAGCCACGGTCCATCATTGACGGAACAAGCGTTTTCATCAGCGCGATTGGGGTCAGCATATTGGCGTCTAACGCCTTGATAAAGTCCTCACGTTCCCAATCAGACCACATTCCAGGAGGTGGCCCACCTGCGTTATTCACAAGGATATCAATATCACCCGCGTCCTTGAGCACCGCAGCGCGGCCCTCTTCTGTCGTAATGTCAGCAGCAACAGCCACAACAGTTACGCCGTATTTTGCGCGAATCTCGGATGCTGCTTTCTCTAACTCCTCAGCGCCACGTGCATTTAGAATCAAATCGCAGCCCGCCTCTGCCAGCGCCTCTGCGCATCCACGTCCCAAGCCTTTGCTTGATGCACAAACCAGCGCGCGCTTACCTTTTATTCCTAAATCCATCAGTAATTCCCTTGTTTTGGTGCGCCAAGCGCATGTGTTTGCCTAACCGTGACGCAGTAAGGTCTGTAATCCGCCACACTTTCATGACATGGGGACGCTTAAGAGATTAGTTAGACGAGTGTTTCGAATGAATGCAAGTGGCAACTCCAACGTCGCATTGGCACAAAGTATCCCTATATTTTCTGCAGAGGCCTTTCTTGTTGTCGACGGCGCAAACATTGATGACACGTTAAGTTTTGCAGCAGAGGCCTTGCTTGATGACGTCTATGAATTAAGAAGGCCAAACCCATGCGCCTGTCTTTGCATGCGCGCACCGACGGTAGCTACGTTATCGCGCACGACACTCAAGTTGGAGAACCAAGCGCGCGTGTCGTGGTCGACAGTTGCATGACTGTGATGACGTCCGGTGGGTCCACTCTTGAACTCCTCCTACTTGTTGAACTTGACCCAGAGGATTTAGTCGCCAACGTCCATGTGTTGCCCTTGCACCGCTCACGCCAGCTGGTCACTATCGTCTTGTAGGTATCGAACGTGAACACGCTGCAAGCAAGCTGGCACAGGCCGCTTGCGTTTCGTTCTCACGCGGCACCAACATAACGATGAGTTCCGGCGCACAACGCCCAATCGAAGATCTAATAATCGGCGACAAGGTGCTAACGCGCGACGATGGCGGTCAAGAAATTTTCTGGATCGGGCAGCAAACGGTTCGCGCTGTCGGTGATTTTGCCCCAATCGTAATCAAAGCTGGCACGCTAAATAATGCCAATGATTTGACCCTAAGTCCCGATCACCGCCTCTTTATTTATCAACGTTGTGACGCACTCGGTGCAGGGCGTTCAGAGGTTTTGGTGAAAGCACGTCACCTTGTGAACGGCGATACTGTCACCCAGCAAGATGGTGGGTTTATTGATTACTTCCAACTGTTGTTCGATCAACACCAAATCATCTTTGCTGAAGGCATCGCCGCTGAAACACTGCTTGTTGACACACGCACACGTCCCGCTTTGAAAGATAGCGTAAGCGCAGAGGTCATGGATACTTTGGGCGGACATTCTGGTTGGCTCCATGAAGAATTCGAAGTCGGCTCCGAACTCTTGGGACCAGATGCGGCTGAAAAGCTGAGGAAGCATCCAAGCGCTAGTGCCAAAGAGTTGCCAAGGACCGCGCCCGCTCCTATAGCGATGGACATGTTAGATCTCGCCACAAACCGCCCCGCGCTTCCATCTGAAATTGCCCGACGTCGGACGTTTGCGATCATTTCGCATCCCGACGCTGGTAAGACGACCCTGACGGAAAAATTCCTCTTGTTTGGTGGTGCGATCCAGATGGCGGGTCAAGTGCGCGCCAAGGGCGAAGCGCGGCGCACGCGATCTGACTTTATGCAGATGGAAAAGGATCGAGGTATTTCGGTCTCCGCGTCGGCAATGTCGTTTGATTTCAAAGAGTTCCGTTATAATCTGGTGGATACCCCCGGCCACTCGGATTTTTCCGAGGACACGTACCGCACGCTAACGGCGGTGGACGCCGCAGTGATGGTGATCGACGGTGCAAAGGGTGTCGAGAGCCAAACACAAAAGCTGTTTGAGGTCTGCCGCATGCGCGATCTGCCGATCCTGACGTTCTGTAACAAAATGGACCGTGAAAGCCGCGATACATTTGATATCATTGATGAAATTCAAGAAAACCTAGCAATTGATGTTAGCCCTGCAAGTTGGCCCATTGGCACAGGTCCTGATTTTATGGGCTGTTACGATATGCTGCGCGACCGCCTTGAGATCATGGATCGTGCGGATCGTAACAAGGTCGCTGAATCCATTGAAATCAACGGCTTGGAAGATCCTGCTCTTGCGGAACACGTGCCGGCACATCTGCTTGAAAAGCTGATTGAAGAGGTCGAGATGGCGCGCGAATTGCTGCCAACTTTGGATGCGCAGTCGGTTCTAGAGGGCCACATGACGCCCATCTGGTTTGGCTCTGCAATCAACTCGTTCGGTGTAAAAGAATTGATGGATGGGATCAGTATTTATGGCCCAGAACCACAGGTACAGCGCGCCTCCCCGCGCGAAATTGCACCCGACGAGACAAAAGTTGCAGGGTTCGTATTCAAGGTTCAGGCGAACATGGACCCAAAACACCGTGATCGCGTTGCGTTTGTGCGTCTTGCATCGGGCCATTTCAAACGTGGCATGAAACTGACCCATGTGCGCACGAAAAAACCGATGGCCATTTCGAATCCTGTTTTGTTTCTCGCGTCTGATCGCGAATTGGCCGAAGAAGCTTGGGCTGGCGACATCATCGGCATTCCCAACCACGGTCAGCTGCGTATTGGCGACACATTAACAGAGGGCGAAGCGCTGCGCGTTACGGGCATCCCCTCGTTCGCGCCAGAATTGCTGCAAGGCGTGCGCGCAGGTGATCCGCTTAAATCCAAGCACCTTGAAAAAGCGCTGATGCAGTTTGCTGAAGAAGGTGCCGCGAAGGTCTTCAAGCCTACGTTCGGTTCTGGCTACATCGTCGGTGTCGTTGGCGCGTTACAGTTCGAAGTTCTCGCCAGCCGGATTGAGCTGGAATACGGCCTGCCTGTGCGCTTTGATCAAAGCCAATTCACCTCTGCGCGGTGGGTTCTGGGCGATAAAAAAGCTGTTGAAGCCTTTGCAGAGGCGAACAAAATGCACATCGCGACAGACAACGACGGCGATGTTGTCTACCTCACCCGCTTGCAATGGGACATCGACCGCGTGGCGCGCGACTACCCCGATGTCACACTGAGCGCGACAAAGGAAATGATGCTCTCTTAACGCTTGCTGCATGCAACGCGCACGGGCATTTTAGATGACATGAGCGATCCAGAAGAGAGTGAAAAAAACCTGCAATGGTCACCTATGAAGGTGGCTTTGATGCTGTTGTGAAACGCATGCAAGCGCGTCAGGATCCTTTGAGCTTTGCCAAGGGTGAGGCCCTACCCGCACGAGACATTGACCTTGCACCGCTAAAGTCAAAACGTGTGCAAGCGATTGATGCAAAAGACGTTCCACGCGCAAAATCGATTTCAGGTCATATGCGTAAGTCTATGGAGTTGAACGAAGAATTCATTGGGCATCCCGAACTTTGCAAGCTGCATGGCCTCTTGATCGCGCATCTGCGCAAATCTGATCAACCCGCACACACGATGGATTTGTTTACACGTCTTTAGGACACCGAAGCTGACTTCTTGTTCCAACATCTAGATCCGCGTTGGTTGGTCTCTGCGATCACCACCTTTGGCGACCATGGGCAGACGGAAGTGCAACGCCGCGTCGGTCACTCCATGACGGTTCTGTTCGCAACCATGAAACTATATGAATCCGAGCGGCTTTTTTCTGGCTTCGCACCAGAACAAGAATTCAAACTCAAACGTCTTGTGCATAGCAAATTGCCCATGAACATGGATCGTTACGCACCTGTGGCGGGTGGGCTTGATATCAATATGCTCGGGCAACTTTGGGTGGATGCAAAGGCGGACCCAACAATTGCCCCCCTCGCGCACCAGCTGTTGAACCTTTTGAACGCCGATTCCGGAACCGTGTTTCGCCGGTTTGGCACGTTGCGTAGCGGCAAAATGCGCCAGCGCGCCCAAAAAGAAATCGGGTCAGGCGATGCAGAGCCAGAGCCTGCCAGCGTTCCCGCAAAGGCCAAGACCCACACGTGGGGAACGGTCAGCACTATAAAAGCCAGCGCAGATCAGATTGCACCTTTCATTGCACATCATCTATCACTGGGTGCTGCGCATATGCAGATCTATCTGGATGCCCCCTTGCCTCGTTCTGCGTTAGATATGTTGGCCGATCCAAGGGTCACACTGGTCAATTGCGATGATGACTATTGGCGGACTACTGGCAAACCCAAGATGGAAAAACACCAACAACGCCAAGCGTTTAACGCGACGCGTGCCTACCGGGATGCGCAGACAGAATGGCTCGCACATATTAATTGCGACGAGTATTTATTTAGTCCTACTGATGTGAAAGACGCCCTTAGGAACGCCCCCGATACTATCGAAGCGCTGATCATGGCACCCGCTGAGGAAATTGCCTAAGACACCAGCGATGGCCCCCTGCTGTTTCGCCGCACCTATTTCGATGCCGGCTGCGACAAAGACCGACTTGGCGATCTTTATCCAACATTTGGCGATTACCTGCGATCTGGTTTTATCCGCTACACCGCCGGCAAAACAATTGCACGCACAGGAATGGACGATGTGCGATTTGGCGTGCATCTTCTCAAACGAAATGGCGTAGAAGTGAAAAACACACAGCGTGTTCAATCACTTAATGTTCTACATCGCCACGCACCAGATTGGCCGTCTTTCCAGCGCCACCTAGAATTCAGACTAAGCAAAAGGTCTTACAGGGACCGCGGTCAAGCGCGCTTGGGCCTTGGGGATATAATCGATATTCTGCGTGAAGAGCATGGCATTGATGGGCCCAAAGACCTGTTCACCGAGGTCTGCACGGCCCGTCCCGAAGTTATAAAAACACTTGAGGCCAATGGCATGCTTATTCGCACTCACTTGCAAATCAAACCTATTGAGGCCGCCCATGCATGAGCCAAAATGGGGCATCGTGAGCACAGTAAAAGCACCGATGCGCGATGTATTGGGCTTTGTTGCCTATCATTTGGAACGCGGCGCGCATCGGATCTACATTTATCTTGATGCTCCTGATGCGCCAACGTTTACGGCGCTAAAATCCCATTCAAAAGTGCGCGTCACGCAGACTGACGCCGCCTACTGGGACAAGAGGGGTGGACGCCCCGCCAAACATCAACCCCGACAAACGATCAACGCGGCGGATGCCTATGGTAAACGCGTTGAGGTGGATTGGCTTACGCATATCGACCACGATGAATTCTTTGTCTGGGATACGCCGCTCACACAACAGCTCAGCGCTTTGGACGCGCGTTGTCTGTGTGGGCGCATTCGCCCGATTGAGGCGCTTGCATGGGAGGGCGCTATAACAGACCCTCGCCCGTTCAAAGGATTTGCGCTGCCAATGCCTGAACGGCGCGCAACGACACAGGCGCTTTACCCAACATATGGCGCGCATTTGAATGGCGGCTTTCTAAGTCATGTCGCCGGAAAAATGATCTATCGCACGGGCATTGAGGGACTGTCGGTCAAAATTCACAACGCGTTCTTGAACGGTGATCAAAACCCGGGCCAGCAGGAATTGCTGCAAACCCGTTTGTGCCATTTGCACGGGGAAACTTGGGAGGCTTGGCGCGCAAGTTTTGAATATCGCAAATCAAAAGGAGCCTATCGTGACGAATTTAACGCTCCATTTGATAAAGACAAAGGCGGGTTGAATATGCACACTCTGCTGAGCCAAATAGAAAACGAAGGGGGCGAAGCGGGATTGAAGGCGTTCTACCATGAGGTCTGCACGGCCCGTCCCGCGCTCCTAGATGGATTGGACGAACACGGGCTTTTGCATTGGCGCAGGCTGAACCGGGGTGACGCAATCGCGAGACAATTCCCAGATTACGCATAATTGTTTCCAAATAATGAACAATTTGCAACCTCTTTGCCGAAATATCATCCCAAAGGCCGCCCTAAAACCATGTTGATTTGACCCGCGCGCACTTTTTCGCTATTCCCTCGCCCAAGGCCCACGGGGTGCAAAGACACTCAATCAATCGGATTTGGCCTAATACAGATGTACGGGCCTATTGTGTCCGTAAGCCACGGATACAAATGACAAAGTTCTCTAATCTGAATCTGGACCCTAAGGTCCTTAAAGCCATCGTCGACGCTGGCTACGAATCCCCCACCCCTATTCAAGAAGGTGCGATTCCCCCTGCGCTGGAAGGCCGTGATGTTTTAGGTATCGCGCAAACGGGTACGGGCAAGACCGCCAGCTTTACGCTGCCAATGATCACACTGCTGGCCAAAGGGCGCGCACGCGCACGGATGCCACGCTCGCTGGTGCTTTGCCCCACGCGCGAATTGGCAGCACAGGTTGCAGAAAATTTCGACACCTACACCAAATATCACAAGCTCACCAAAGCTTTGTTGATCGGTGGCGTGTCCTTCAAAGAACAAGATAAGCTAATCGACAAAGGCGTCGACGTTTTGATCGCAACGCCGGGTCGTTTGCTTGATCACGTTGAACGCGGCAAGTTGCTGCTGACGGGTGTTCAGGTCATGGTTGTCGACGAAGCCGACCGTATGCTTGATATGGGTTTCATCCCTGATATCGAACGCATCTTCGGCCTGACGCCCTTTACGCGCCAAACGCTGTTCTTCTCGGCCACGATGGCCCCTGAAATCGAACGCATTACCAATACATTCCTATCCAACCCTGCCCGCGTTGAAGTTGCGCGTCAGGCGACCGCGTCCGAAAATATTGAACAGGTCGTGATGATGTTCAAAGGCTCGCGCAAGGATCGTGAAGCGACGGAAAAGCGTAAAGCCTTGCGCGCGATGATCGACAATGAGGGTGACAAATGCACCAACGCGATCATCTTCTGTAACCGCAAAATGGATGTGGATACGGTTTCTAAGTCATTGAAAAAATACGGATATGACGCGGCCCCTATTCACGGTGATCTGGATCAAAGCCAACGTACAAAGACGCTTGATGGGTTTCGCGAAGGCAATTTGCGGTTCCTCGTTGCATCTGACGTTGCCGCGCGCGGTTTGGACGTTCCGTCCGTAAGCCACGTTTTTAACTTTGACGTTCCCAGCCACGCCGAGGACTACGTACACCGCATTGGCCGCACGGGTCGTGCGGGTCGTGATGGTAAGGCGATGATGATTTGTGTGCCGCGCGATGAAAAGAATTTCGACGCGATTGAAAAGCTGATCCAAAAGCAGATCACACGTATCGACAACCCGTTGAAACCTGCTGATACCCCTGCTGAGGTCAGCGCCGATGACGCGAAATTTATGAGCGAGGACAAGCCGAAGCGTTCGCGCACACGGTTGCGCAACAAGCCTAAAGATGACGCGCCAAAGGCTGAGGTTGTTCAGGCCGACGCGCCTGTTGTAGATGTTCAAGCAGACGCACCCAAGGTTGACGCTAAGGTCGAAGCACCCAAGCAAAAGCACGCGCCTCGCGAACAGGCCCCTCGTGAGCAAGCGCCACGTGAGAACGCCCCGCGCGAAAACAACAATCGCAACCGATCCAATCGCGGTCGTGGCGGCGGCGGCGGTGGAAACAACAATGTTGTGGGCTTGGGCGATCACCTGCCCGGCTTTATCGCGATGAGCTTTGAAGAGCGCAGCGCAAACTAACTAACTAACTAACTAAAGCATTGATTTAGAATAATAATAGCCCCGGAGCGCAAACTGCGCGCCGGGGCTTTTGCATTGTAACTTATGCGGCTTGCGTCGGGCGGATCATCCGCACGCCACCAGAAATCAATCCTGTGACCAAACCCGCAAGCGCAAGCGCCATGGCCAGCGTGAGCGAGATGAACTTGAGCGCGGCAAAGCTGGAATAGACGTAGGCCAGCACTTGCGGGATCGCGGTATCGAACTGCATCAACCAAAACGACATCAGGTTCTCAAGCGCATCAAACGTCCCGCCTGTGAATGCAAAAAAGGCAGCGCCCAGCCCCATCAAAAACGTTGCACTGCGCGGCTTGCCCATGCGGGCAATCAACGTCCCAAAGCAGATGCCAAAGACAATGACCGAGGCGATGAAGGCGAAATCGAACAGTTGAGTTTGAACATATGTACCAAACGTCCCGGCACCGCGCATGGTCTCGTAATATCCAAAAATCGCCGCACCATCAAATGTCAGCTGCCCTGTTGCAAAATCAACAGGATGACCCTAGGCCGCGAAGAGCGTGTCGAGAAACACGCGCGTTCCCTGAAAGGCGGCAAAGCTCACGCCCGTCACAGTGGCGTGGA
>NZ_JABBAM010000039.1:0-16727 GCF_018607965.1 Planktotalea sp. | reverse complement strand
CGCTTAGTATCAGCACACAGCTTTTCAGCACACGCATGGGCGTATTCTTGGACGGATTCGGTTTAACAGAAGCGCAGTTTTCGCTTTTGAATCACCTAGCGCGCCGTATGCCAAAGGGACAAAGCGTGACGACCATCGCAGCCGCGGTCGAGGTCAAGCAACCTGCCGTCTCTAAGATGGTCGCGAAATTTGAGGGAATGGGCTGGGCGCGCTTTGAATTGCTTAGCAACGACGCACGTGCGAAACAGGTGTTTCTAACCCAAGCAGGCGGCACGCATTTTCTTGAAGTGCAGCGCGCGTTGCTGCCCGATTATGTGCAAATGATGGAGGGGTGGAGCGATGAGGAGATTTCGACCCTCACCGCTCAGCTTTTTCGTCTTGTTGGCTGGCTCGATCAGAACCGCCTTTAAGGATTAGGCCAAACGGCTTACGACGATCGTGACTTCAGGCTTTTTGCCGATTTCGGCGTTGCAGCTTTGACGCACGCAACGTTTGATCGCCTCTTCCAGCTTTTTGTCATCGCGCAAGGTCTTGGAATTGGACCGTCCGATAAGTTGGTTCAAGTCTTCCTCAAGCACATCGACCAAAGGTGCATTTGATTTGCCTTGCTCCGCAAGACCCATCAGTTCGCACCACGGATCGCCCAGCATTTCATCATTCTCGTCGATGATCACGGTCACAGTGATATGCCCGTTCAACGCCATGCGCATACGATCCCTCACAACACCGTCTAGCGCGCCGACTTGCACGGACCCGTCCAGATAGGTGCGACCCGTTTCGATGTAATCGGCAACTTTCGGTTTGTTGCCAGACAGATCAATCATCATGCCGTTCACGGCGACAATACCCGCCAAACCCTCGACTTCGGCAATCTTAACATGCGTACGCAAGTGACGATGTTCACCGTGCATCGGGATCAGCATTTGGGGTTGCGTAATCTCGTGCATACGTTCCAGATCGGGGCGGTTGGCGTGGCCAGACACGTGATACAGGCCAGAGCTGTCATCAATCACATCCACACCCTTTTCGGAGAGCTGGTTGATGATGCTAATGACACCGCGCTCGTTACCTGGGATGGTCTTAGAAGAAAACAGGAACGTGTCGCCCTCTTTCACCGTCAGGCCTTGGTATTTGCCGCGTGCTAGCTGCGCTGACGCTGCGCGCCGCTCGCCCTGTGACCCCGTCACCAAAAGCATGACGTTTTCGCGTGGAAGCGATGCCGCATCTTCGGAACTAATGCAGGTCGGAAAGTCCTTTAGAACGCCGGTTTCAATAGAGGCTTCGACCATACGACGCATCGCACGCCCCAACAGCACGACAGAGCGCCCTGCCCGCACACCAGCGTCTGCCAACGTCTTCACGCGTGCTACGTTAGACGCGAAGGTCGTCGCAACAACCATGCCCGGCTGATCATTGATCAGGTTCACGATTTCAGGACCAACAGACAACTCCGAACGGCCAGCTGTCAGCGAGAAGATATTGGTGGAATCGCACACAAGTGCTTTCACGCCGTCCTTGGACACATCGCGCCAAAGCTGTTCGTCGAACGCCTCGCCAACAAGTGGTGTTTCGTCCAGCTTGAAATCGCCCGTGTGCAAGACACGTCCATCAGGGCTGTCGATCACAAGGCCAGAGCTTTCGGGGATCGAGTGCGAGATTGGCAGGAAGCCAATGGTGAAAGGACCTACTTTGATGGTCTCGGGCCAAGCCGACACTGTGGTCACGGCTTTGGCTTCGACGCCGTATTCTTCCAACTTGCGACGCGCGATGTTGGCTGTGAACGCGCGCGTATATATCGGCACTTTCAATTGCTCATAGAAATGGCCAACCGCACCAACGTGGTCCTCGTGGGCGTGGGTGATGAAGATCGCCTCAAGTTGGTGGCGACGCTCTTTCAGCCAAGTGATGTCGGGCAGGATCAGGTCCACACCCGGGGTGCCGTCCATATCAGGAAAGGTCACGCCAATATCCACAAGGATCAGGCGTTCTTTGCCCGGTTTGCCGTAGCCATATACATAGGCGTTCATGCCAATTTCGCCCGCCCCGCCAAGGGGAAGGTAGATCAAACGCTCTGCGCTCATTTCGGTTTATCCGTTCTTCTTATTATGCTCGTGGATCACGATCAGACCATGCATTGTGAGGTCATCTTCGATCACATCGAACAGGTTTTGTGCGGTTGCAAACAGCGGGGCAAGTCCGCCTGTGCCAACCACTTTCATCGGCTTGCCATATTCAGTCTTAATCCGGTTGGTAATGCCTTCGATCAGGCCCGTATAGCCCCAGAACACACCCGATTGGATGCAGGCGACAGTATTCGTGCCAATTACGTGCTCTGGCTGGGAAATGTCCACATGCGGCAATGCCGCAGCGCCGTTGTGCAACGCTTCCAGCGAGAGGTTAACGCCCGGGGCGATAACGCCGCCCACATATGCACCGTCCTGTGCGACCACGTCAAAGTTGGTTGCTGTGCCAAAATCAACGACGACGACATTGCCACCATGGCGATCAAACGCAGCCGCTGCATTTGCCAAACGGTCGGGCCCCACTTGCGTTCCCCCATCAACACGCGGCGCGATGGGCAGGCTACATTCAGGCTTGCCAACAACGATAGGGCGACAACCAAAGAAGCGATCCGCAAAGACGCGCAAATTGAAGACAACGCGCGGAACAGTTGAAGAAATGATGACGTCTTGGATATCAAGTTCAATCTTATAGTGATCAACCAGCGTGCTGAACCACGTGAAATAGGCATCTGCCGTGCGGCCATGATGGGTCGATGTGCGCAGCGTACACAGCCATTTTTGGCCATCCCAAATCGAAAAAACCGTATTCGTATTACCGCAATCAATCGCAAGAAGCATAACGTCTATCCGCGTTTAGAAAAATACATCCGCAGCGGCGATTGCCACGCGGGATTGGGGTGTCTTTAGAATAAGATTACCCTGCTCGTCTACCGTCTCGAACGTTCCGACGGTTTCGCTGTTCATGGTGCGCGCCGTTATCACATCGCCAAGCTTGGCCGCACGGGCAAGCCATGCCTCGCGGATCGGCGCAAACCCGTATGTGGTAAACTGCGTTTCCAAACGCGCGTATGCGCTGGCAAGATGGTGAAGGAAGGTTTCAGGATCGATCGCAACGCCTGTTTCTGACACCAGTGAAACAGGGTGCAACGCTTGGGTTTCAACTTGGCTTGGCGTCGGTGCATCCGCAAGATTAACGCCGATGCCAATTGCAAGATGGGATACGCCTGCCCCGCCGCCAATGCTTTCCAGCAGAATGCCTGCAACTTTGCCACCGTTCAAAAGCACATCGTTGGGCCATTTCAGCGCCAGCGCTTGGGGCTGAACACCGATTGCGATGAATGCTTCATACAGCGCGAGTGACGCCACGAAAGAGCGCAGTGCAACGATGTCTGGTGTTTCGTTGGGTTGAAGGACAAGCGTGCCAGCGAAATTGCCTTTAGGGAATTCCCAAGCGCGACCGCGTCGGCCACGTGCGGCGGTCTGGTTCAGGGCCAATATCCATTCCGGCCCTGAAAGTGATTTTGCAATGCGTGCTGCTTCGGCGTTGGTGCTATCGATTTCGGCCAAGACACGTTTCTCATAGGAATCAGGGAAACGCATATTTGGTTTAGTTGACAAGCGTTGCCGCCGCTGCCGCTGCTGCACCTTCAATCCCGAAGAGATTGATCAGGCCCAGAACCATGATTGCCGCGGATCCCATTAGGAAAGTCCACAAGACTGGCGATGAGTTCTTGTCCAAAGCGTCATCCTGCTCGGCACCGAAGTACATAAAGAAGACGATGCGCAGATAATAGTAAGCGCCGATCACGGATGCGATCACACCCGCAATCGCAAGCCACGCAAGACCCGCGTCATAAGCGGCTTGCAGAACATAGAGCTTACCAAAGAAGCCAACCATCGGCGGAACGCCCGCCATGGAGAACAACAGAACCAGCATCGCCAAGGCTTTGCCCGGCTCGCGCTTGGCATATTGGTTCAGCGCGGAAATGTCTGTGACCGCTTGGCCGTCCTTTTCCATGGACAGAATGAATGCGAATGTTCCGATATTCATGGTGACGTAGATCGCCATATAAACCAGCATCGCCTGCACACCCAGCGCAGTTCCCGCCGCAAGACCCATCAACGCGTAGCCCATATGGGCGATAGACGAAAACGCCATCAAACGTTTGATATTGGTTTGACCGAT
Organism: Planktotalea sp.; assembly: GCF_018607965.1. GTDB lineage: Bacteria > Pseudomonadota > Alphaproteobacteria > Rhodobacterales > Rhodobacteraceae > Planktotalea. The sequence goes on along the minus strand of NZ_JABBAM010000039.1, from coordinate 12,518 downwards.
TGCTGCGAAGGCACCAAGAAACATGGACAACAAGGAAAGCAGTGCAATCACTTGGCTCCAATCGCTGACGACACCACCGAAGGCGTCGTACAAGACACGGGCAAACAGACCCATCGCAGCGATTTTAGGCGCGGTCGCAAAGAACGCTGTCACGGGTGTTGGCGAACCCTCGTAAACGTCTGGCGTCCACATGTGGAACGGAACAGCCGACACTTTGAACGCAAGGCCAGAGATGATCAGCACAAGGCCGAATAATAGGCCAACAGAAATGCTGCCATCGGATGCTGTCTGGATAATGCCAGAGAACAAAGTCGTTCCCGCAAATCCGTACGTGAGCGATGCACCATATAAGAGCAAACCAGAGCTAAGTGCGCCGAGGACAAAATACTTTAGGCCCGCTTCGGTTGATCGCGCGCTGTCACGGCGCAGGGATGCAACGACGTAAAGTGAAAGCGATTGCAGTTCTAGGCCCAAGTAAAGCGTCATCAGATCGCCCGCAGAGACCATCACCATCATGCCAACAACGGCCAATGCGACCAGCACTGGGTATTCGAAGCGCAGCAGACCTTTGCGTTCCATATACTCTTGGCTCATCACCAGAACCGCCGCGGAGGACAGTAGGATCGCGACTTTCGCGAAGCGCGAGAACGCATCATCGTTGAACATACCGCCAAAGGCGACATTCGTGCCCTCGCCGTTCACGCCAATCCACAGGGCCAATGTGACAAACACACCCGCCGTTGCCCAGACCAACATCGGGGCAAACTTGTCCTTGCCCGTATAAACTGCGCCAAGAAGAGCAGCAATCGCAAAGAGCGACAGGATAATTTCCGGCATAATGATTGTCAAGTCAGCCTGTATCATGTTCAGCGTCTTTCTTAGTTCGATGCGACAGCGGCAGATGCGTCTGTGACGCTCGCCATTGCTATGTCGAGGGCGGTTTCATAGTTAGCGACCAGCGCCTCAACTGAGGGGCCGATGATATCGAGGACAAGCGCGGGATAGACGCCCAAGAGCAGGGTCATCACCACGAGCGGTGCAAAGATCGCCCGTTCGCGCGGTGTCATGTCAGAAATGGTGCGCAGGCTTTCTTTGATCAGATCGCCCATAACCACGCGACGATAGAGCCATAGACCATAGGCTGCCGACAGGATCACACCCGCCGTCGCAACCGCTGCAACCCATGTGTTCACTTGGAACACACCCATCAATGTCAGGAATTCACCGACAAAGCCTGACGTACCCGGTAGACCCACGTTCGCCATTGTGAAGAACATAAAGATCAGCGCAAACGCTGGCATACGGTTCACAAGACCACCGTATGCATCAATCTCGCGTGTGTGCATGCGATCGTAGATCACACCGACCACCAAGAAGAGAGCGGCAGAGATGAAACCGTGGCTGATCATTTGAAAAATTGCACCGTCGACACCTTGCTGATTGGCCGCAAAGATACCCATCGTGACATACCCCATATGGGCGACCGATGAATAGGCGATCAGTTTTTTCATATCTTCCTGAACCAGCGCTACAAGCGATGTGTACACAATTGCGATGGCTGACATCCACAAGACTAGCGGTGCAAGCACATCAAAACCGACGGGGAACATTGGAATCGAGAACCGCAGGAAACCGTAGCCACCCATCTTCAACAAGATTGCCGCCAGAACCACGGAACCCGCTGTGGGCGCTTGAACGTGCGCATCAGGCAGCCATGTGTGGACAGGCCACATCGGCATTTTCACCGCGAAGCTGGCGAAGAAGGCAAGGAACATCAGAGTTTGCATGCCACCCACGACCTTGATGCCGAGTATCGAAAAGCCCTCGGATCCGAATGTGTGCGTCATTAATGTTGGGATATCAGTTGTTCCCGCGTCCACAAACATTGCGACCATCGCCACCAACATCAGAACAGATCCGAGGAAGGTATAGAGGAAGAATTTAAAGCTGGCGTAGATGCGGTTCGCTCCGCCCCAGATACCAATGATTAGGAACATCGGGATCAGGCCAGCTTCAAAGAAGACGTAGAAGAGCACAAGATCAAGCGCCATGAATACGCCAAGCATGAGTGTCTCAAGGACCAAGAACGCGATCATGTATTCTTTGACGCGGGTTTCGACATTCCAGCTGGCCGCAATAACAAGCGGCATGATGAAAGTCGTCAGCATCACGAAGAGGACTGAAATTCCATCCACGCCCATCTTGTAGGACATGCCCATGATCCAAGCGCCCTCTTCCACCATTTGAAAGCCGGTGTCGGATGGGTCGAACTGCGCGAGGATGAAGAGCGACACAACAAAAGTGGCGCTTGATGCGATCATCGCCAGCCACTTGGCATTGCGCGCGGCCGCTTCGTCACTGCCCCGCAAGAACAGTGCGAGTATCAAAGCCGCAAGCGCGGGGATGAAAGTGACAATGGAAAGAAGATTATCCATTATTGCGCTCCTCCGGAGAACGTCATCCATGTGATCAGAACAAGAATTCCGATGACCATGGCGAAGGCATAAGTAAAGATATAACCTGACTGCGCGCGACCTGCGAGGCGGGTGAAGAAGGGCACAATACCCATCGCCACACCATTGAGTGTCCCGTCGATGACGTTGCCGTCGCCGCGCTTCCACAAGAAACGTCCAATCATCTTGGCAGGTTGCACGAAGATGTAGTCGTAGATTTCATCGAAGTACCACTTGTTCAAAAGGAACTGGTAAAGCGGTCGGTTGTTTTCCATCACACGTTTTGGCATCGCAAGGTTCCAAATATAGAACCACATTGCCAGAACAAGACCGATGACCATCGCAATGAACGGGCTTAGCTTGACCCAAGTCGGCACATAATGCGCGTCATGAATAACGTGGTTGCCCTTGCCTGTGTAGATCGCGCCTTCGCCCGGCTTGCCGGTAAATTCGTAGGACGTTTTCTTGGCTTTACCGCCTTTGGGTTTTGCGTAATCGTCTTTGGCCTCAGCATGGTCACCATCGTCTTTATGATCGTCTTTGGCTTCACCATGCTCGGACGCTTCTGCGTAGGGTACGCCAAAGAAGCTTGCGATTTCGTTCGTCTTACCAAAGAAGCTGCTGTACCAAATCGCACCTGCAAAGATTGAACCAACGGCAAGCACTCCAAGGGGTACCAATATAACCAACGGGCTTTCGTGTGCATGTTCATGCGTGTGTTTGTCGCCACGTTGCTTGCCGAAAAACGTCAAGAACATCAAACGCCAGCTGTAGAAAGATGTGAAGAGCGCCGCGATAACCAGCATCCAGAACGCGTAGCCCATAGGATCGGCCGCAAAGGCGGATTCAATGACCGCGTCCTTAGAGGCAAAGCCCGCAAATCCGATCCAACCCGTCAAAGGAATACCAACACCCGTAATCGCAAGTGTGCCGATCAACATGGCCGCGAATGTGTATGGGATCTTTTTACGCAGGCCGCCGTAGTTGCGCATGTCTTGTTCGTGGTGCATCGCGTGGATGACCGAACCCGCACCAAGGAAAAGCATCGCTTTGAAGAACGCGTGCGTGAACAGGTGGAACATCGCAACCGAATAGGCACCAACGCCTGCAGCCACAAACATGTAACCAAGTTGGGACATCGTTGAATAGGCAATCACGCGTTTGATGTCGTTTTGAACCAGACCGATGGTCGCTGCGACAAACGCCGTTGTTGCACCAAGGAAGGTGATGAAGGCGGTTGCCTCTGGCGCGTATTCCATCAGTGGCGACATGCGGCAAATCAGGAAGACACCAGCCGTCACCATTGTCGCAGCGTGGATCAACGCAGACACAGGTGTCGGGCCTTCCATCGCATCCGGCAACCATGTGTGCAGGAATAATTGCGCAGATTTACCCATCGCACCAACAAACAGAAGGAAAGCGATCAAGTTCGCAGCGTTCCACTCGGCCCAAAGGAAGGAAATCGTTGTGTCCGCCAAAGCAGGCGCGGCCGCAAAAATATCGTCAAAGTTGATGCTATCTGTAAGGAAGAAAAGGCCAAAAATACCAAGCGCGAAGCCAAAATCACCGACACGGTTAACCACGAAGGCTTTGATTGCAGCAGCATTGGCCGAAGGTTTGCGATAGTAAAAACCGATCAGAAGGTAGGACGCAACGCCCACGCCTTCCCAGCCAAAGAACATCTGAACAAGGTTGTCCGAGGTCACCAGCATCAACATCGCGAAGGTGAAGAACGATAGATACGCAAAGAACCGTGGCTTATAGCTTTCGCCGTCTTTCCACTGTGGGTCTTTGTCCATGTAACCAAAGGAATACAGATGAACGAGCGCGGACACCGTTGTAATCACGATCAGCATGATCGCGGTTAGGCGATCCAAGCGAATTCCCCAATCCGTGCTCAAGGAACCGCTTTCGATCCAGCGCATAAGTTGGACTTTTTCTGTGACACCATCGTGGGTCAGAAAAACGATCCAGCTAAAGAAACACGCAACGAAAAGCAAGCCAGTGGAGATCCACATCGCGCCCTTTTCGCCTGTCAACCGCCAGCCAAATCCAGCGATGAGTGCGCCAACAAGGGGCGCAAAAAGAATAAGCGTTTCCATCAGCTCAGCCTTTCATCACGTTGACGTCTTCAACAGCAATGGTGCCGCGAGTACGGAAGAAGCAGACAAGGATAGCAAGGCCAATCGCGGCCTCTGCGGCTGCAACCGTTAGAACAAAGAGCGTGAACACCTGTCCAACCAAATCCCCAAGGAAGCTCGAAAAGGCGACAAGATTAATGTTCACCGCAAGCAACATCAACTCAATCGACATAAGCAGGATGATGACATTTTTGCGGTTAACAAAAAGGCCGAAGATGCCAATGACAAAAAGCGTCGCCGCCACCGTCAGGTAATGCTCAAGACCGATCATTTGTCACTGTCCTTGTTCTTGTTCGTGTTCTTGTTCTTAGAATTTAAAAAGAGAACCACAGTCGCACCGACTGCGGCCCCAGATAGGATGTATGCGGCAAGTACGATCACAGCCCCTGCCCCGGCTTCACATCTTTCAGTTCCATCGCCTTGGCTGGATCACGGTGCATCTGTGCAACCACGTCTTGGCGTTTCACATCTGTGCGATGGCGCAGGGTCAGCACGATTGCACCGACCATTGCAACGAGCAGGATCAAACCAGAAAGCTGGAAAATCAGGAAGTACTGATCGTAAATGATCAAACCAAGCGCTGCCGTGTTATGTGTGTCAGTCGGCGTTACAGCACCGCGCAGCCCTTCGGCCTGTGCGCTGGCTTCCCAAGACCCGAAAGCCATTGTGAGCTGCATCAATAAAACAACGCCAATAAGCAAAGCGAGCGGCATGTATTTCGCCATCTCTGCCTTTAATTCCGCAAAATCAATATCCAGCATCATAACAACGAACAGGAACAAAACCGCGACCGCGCCGACGTAGACAATGATCAACAGCATCGCCACGAATTCAGCACCAAGCAAAACGAAAAGTCCGGCAGAGGACAAGAATGCAAGGATCAACCACAAAACCGAATGGACTGGGTTACGGCTAATCACCGTAAACAAGCCACCCGTGATCGTGCAGATCGCGAAAAGGTAAAAGATAAATACAGCGACGCTCATGTCTCGTCTTCCTTGCTTTCAGTCAGAACTTCCCCAGCAAATTCCATTGCGCGGGTCATTGCGGGAAGGCCTGCAAACATCGACATTTGTGCGATGGCCTCAGTTATTTCGTCTTTGTTTGCACCGGCCTCTAAGGCGTGGCGCAAGGTCATGCGGATCTGCGTCTCATTCTGCGCGCCCTGCATGGTCAAACCAGCAAGCGTCAACAACAAACGCGTCTTTGCATCCAACCCTTCTTTGCTCGCCCCTTTGCCAAAGGACATTTCCATCATGTCCTTGCTCATGGTCGGCCAAAGTTTTTCCATCGCTTGGGGCGAAAAGCCGCCAGCCGCAGGATTAAAGGCCTTCGCCATCTCCTGCGCTTGGGCCATCATCATCGCAAAGGGGTTGTTTGCATCGCTCATCGGTAGGGTGCATCCAATTCGAGGTTACGCGCGATCTGCGCTTCCCAGCGATCCCCGTTCTCGAGCAATTTGTCCTTGTCGTAGAACAGCTCTTCACGGGTTTCGGTTGCGAATTCGAAATTCGGACCCTCAACAATCGCATCCACTGGGCAGGCTTCTTGGCAGAAACCGCAATAAATGCACTTCGTCATATCAATGTCATAGCGCGTTGTGCGGCGTGAACCGTCATCACGTGGTTCCGCATCAATTGTGATCGCTTGCGCGGGGCAAACAGCTTCGCACAATTTGCAAGCGATGCACCGCTCTTCGCCGTTCGCATACCGGCGCAGTGCGTGTTCACCACGAAAACGCGGGCTCAGAGGCCCCTTTTCATGCGGGTAGTTCAGCGTGACCTTTGGCGCAAACATATACTTCAGACCAAGGCCAAAGCCTTTGACGAAGTCTGCGAGGAGGAAATATTTGACCGCACGGCCATAGTCGAAATCTGCCATTGATTTAGCCCCCTACTGTCCAGCGGGCGTATAGGCCCCAGAACCAGTCGAATTTTGCGGCAAACGCCACGAACACCACCCACAAAAGGCTGAGCGGCAAGAAGATTTTCCAACCGATACGCATCAATTGGTCATAGCGGTAGCGCGGTGTAATTGCCTTCACCATTGAGAAGAAGAAGAAGACCAACAACATTTTGCTAACCATCCAGAAGATGCCGTCAGGCAGACCTGGGATGGGTGACAACCAACCGCCGAAGAACATCAACGAGATGAGTGCGCACATCAGAACAACCGCAACCAGTTCACCAATCATAAAGAGCAGGAATGGTGTGGATGAATATTCAACCTGATAGCCCGCCACCAATTCTGATTCCGCTTCGGGAAGGTCGAATGGAGGACGGTTTGTTTCAGCCAGTGCAGAGATGAAGAACAAAATGAGCATCGGGAAGTGCGGTAACCAGTACCAGCTGAGCAATCCGTAATCACTGTCTTGTGCGGCAACGATGTCGCCGAAATTCATGGAACCGGATGAGATGATAATACCGATAATAATCAAGCCGATAGAGACTTCATAAGAAATCATCTGCGCCGCAGAACGAAGCGAGCCAAGGAACGGATACTTCGAGTTGGATGCCCAACCGCCCATAATCACGCCGTAGACTTCAAGCGAGGACACCGCAAAGACATAAAGAATCGCAACGTTGATTTCGGACAAGACCCAACCGTCGTTGAACGGGATCACCGCCCAGGCGATCAGTGACATGACCAATGTAACCATCGGGGCCATCAAGAAGACGGCTTTGTCGGCACCCGCTGGGAAGACGACTTCCTTAACGATGTATTTCAAAAAGTCCGCAAAACTTTGCAGTAGGCCAAAGACCCCAACTACATTGGGTCCACGGCGCATCATAACGGCCGCCCAGATCTTGCGATCCGCGTACATCAAGAACGCGAGCGCAAGCAGCAAAGGAATGACCAGAAGGAAAATCTGTCCAACGATCGTAAGGCCCATGCCCAGAATAGTGGTTGTGAAAAAGTCGTACATTAGGTCCTCACACCGTCGGTATATCGTTTTCGGCACAGGCCGAGACGGTGACTTCTGCGTCAATCGTCTTTAGCCCGCGCGGGAGTGCTGGCGAAATGGTGTAAACAGCATCTGCCAACCATGTGCCACCCTCTTCGACCACGTTTGTACGCAAATGACGCGCAAAACCGTAGCCTCGGATCAGCGCGTATTGCGCAGCGGCACACTGTGCATATTCATCAAGGTCCGAACCATCGCGCGCACCCGTCATTTTCACTTGGAAATTCACCAAATCCCCATCCAAAAGGCGCGTTTGCACGCCTTGGTAGTCAGGTTTGAACGCAACAGGTTTTTCTTCACCTGTTTGCTCGCAGCCCGACACCCCGCCAGCAATAGCTAGCGCAAGTGGAGATATGATGAATGCACGTGTCACTCAGCAGCAATCTTGTCTGCATCGCGGCGCGCTTTCGCGTTTGAACTAAGCTCTGCCATCAACTCACTTGCGCGGGCAATGGGATTCGTCAGATAAAAATCGCTCAACGCATTGCGGAAATCCGCTTTGCCCATCTTCTTGGCTTTCAATGGCTGCCATTCATTTTCCGGCACGCCGCCAATCTGAGCAAGATGCCGCACTTCTGCAACAAGGGCTGTGCGCAGCGCAGCCAAACTATCAAATGGCAGTGTCGCGTCCAACTCAGCAGAGAGCGCACGAAGAATCGCCCAGTTCTCTTTGGCTTCACCCGGTGCAAATCCAGCGCGCATCGCGAGCTGTGGACGCCCTTCTGTGTTCACGAACAGGCCCTGCTCTTCCGTATACGCCGCACCCGGCAGAATGATATCCGCGCGATGTGCGCCGCGATCGCCGTGGCTACCTTGGTAGATCACGAATGCGCCTGCATCGATGTCGACCTCGTCAGAGCCAATATTGTAAATCACCTCTGCATCTTTGGTCGCCGCTTCAACGCCGCCATCCGTGGTGCAACCCGCATCCATCGCACCAACACGGCCAGCGGCTGTGTGCAGAACCATGAATTTGGATTGTGCAGCTGCGGCAGTCGCCATGGCCGTTCCAAGAACCGCCTCGCCGTCTGCCTCGGTGAGCGCGCCCTGGCCGATGATCATCACGCCCGGCGTGCCGTGCTTGTCAGAATGATCCATGTCAGCGATTTTCTGAAGCGCCGCGCGGTCCGTGCCAAGGTGGATGTAGTCATACGTCAGATCAACAGGTTCACCGATCAGCGCAACCGTCGCACCCTGTGTCCACGCCTTGCGAATGCGCGCGTTCAAAACAGGCGCTTCGATCACAGGGTTTGAGCCGATGATAAAAATCATCTTGGCGTCATCGATATCTTCAATCTTTGCCGTTCCGACATAGGCCGAACGATTGCCCGCAGGCAGCTTGGCTTTGTCCGTACGACATTCAACATTGCCGCCCATTCCCTGAACCAATTGCTTCAACGCAAACGCGGCCTCAACAGACACCAGATCACCAATAAGTCCAGCAACCTTCTTGCCCTTCATCGCCGCAGCGGCAGCGCCAAGCGCCTCGCTCCAGTTAGACGGACGCAGTTTGCCATTCTCACGAATATACGGACGATCAAGGCGCTGACGACGTAGGCCATCCCAAACAAAACGGGTCTTATCAGAAATCCATTCTTCGTTCACGCCGTCATGGTTGCGCGGCAACATGCGCATCACTTCGCGACCTTTGGTGTCCACACGGATCGAGGATCCAAGCGCGTCCATCACGTCGATAGTCTCTGTCTTGGTCAACTCCCAAGGGCGTGCCGTAAAGGCGTATGGCTTGGACACCAACGCACCAACAGGGCAAAGATCAATGATGTTGCCCTGTAGATTGCTGTCCAAAGTCTCACCCAGATAGGACGTAATTTCAGCATCTTCGCCGCGGCCCGTTTGACCCATCTGCAAAATGCCCGCCACCTCAGAAGTGAAACGAACACAGCGCGTGCATGAAATGCAGCGCGTCATATGGGTTTCAACCAGTGGACCCAAATCTAGGTCATCCGTTGCGCGCTTTGGCTCACGAAACCGCGAAAAATCAACGCCGTAGGCCATGGCTTGGTCTTGCAAGTCGCACTCGCCACCCTGATCGCAAATCGGGCAATCAAGCGGGTGGTTGATCAGCAGGAATTCCATCACGCCTTCGCGCGCTTTTTTCACCATGGGCGAGTTGGTCTTGACCCGTGGGGCCTGACCTTCTGGACCGGGGCGCAAATCTTTGACTTGCATCGCACAAGATGCAGCTGGCTTTGGTGGGCCACCCACAACTTCCACAAGACACATGCGGCAATTGCCAGCAATCGTCAGACGCTCGTGATAGCAGAAGCGAGGGATCTCGACCCCCGCCTCTTCACAGGCCTGAATGAGGGTCATCGCCCCATCTACTTCGACTTCGGTGTCGTCGATAATGATCTTGCGTAGGTCAGACATGGATTACCTTGCTCTTAGAAGGACGCCAATTTGGCTGCGTTTGTTGATTTCGGCACGACCGAGACGGCACATAGAAGCGGCATCATTTGTAGATGCACCATTCTGTGCCAGATAAGCCTGTCCGCGTTTACGCATCTTGGCCTTCTCGGTTTTGCTCTTGGTGTAGCGGTTAATTTCGTCGTTCGAATAGCCCTTATTACGGGCGTCGCGCTTGAGACCGATCAGAAAGCCAAGCGCGGTAAATGTGCGTGCAGAGATGCTATCGCAGCGGTTGCGAATTTCATCTGCGATGCCAACCGCCAAAAGGCCATTGTTGATTTCAGTCTCGTTCTGAAGATCTTTAGCAGCGGCTGGTGTCGCCAAAACAAGGCTGGCCGCGAAAAGGGAGGCTGTAAGTGTGGATGTCAAACGCATGGAATATCTCCTGTCATGCACACTGCTCTGATGCTTTGGCGATGGGCCAAAACCTGCCCCACACATGGGCTTTGAGCGGTTTGATATGCAATAACATCCCTGATTTCGTTGATATTTCTCATTCCGCACACCGACCTTGAACCGTCAGCACGTCTTCAACGATATTCAACTCAGTTGCCTCAGCTTCTGGGCTTGCAGTCCATTCGATATCAGAGCGGCCGTACTTGTGAATACAATATTTCGTCCCCTCAAAGCGAGCAGCCTCGCGCGCGCCCTCCAAGCTTTGGCTGACAGGTGCAGATGTCGCGGTGAAACTGCGCTTGTCTTCTTTGTTCACTTGCAAACGACCCGCAAATTGCTTGCCATCAAAATAGACAGCCTTAGACGGATCGCTGCACCCACCAAGAGTGGCGACCACCAAACTTGCTATGAAAGCAACGCGGATCATTTGGCTGCAACCGCACGTGTTGTGCGGCCCGATGCCTGTGCTTTGATACGATCTTCAATTTCGTCGCGGAAGTTGTTGATCAAACCTTGGATTGGCCACGCGGCCGCATCGCCAAGCGCACAAATTGTGTGGCCCTCAACTTGCTTGGTTACGTCCCAAAGCATATCGATTTCGCTTGGATCAGCGTTGCCTTGAACCAAGCGCTCCATAACACGCATCATCCAGCCCGTACCTTCACGGCACGGCGTACACTGACCACAAGATTCGTGCTTATAGAACTTGGCCAAACGCCAGATCGCTTTAATAATGTCCGTGTCTTTGTCCATCACAATGACAGCCGCTGTGCCAAGACCCGACTTAAGATCGTTGCGCAGATAGTCAAAGTCCATGATCGCGTCGCGCATGTTTTCGCCGCGCACACAAGGCACAGACGACCCACCCGGAATAACCGCTTTCAGATTGTCCCAGCCGCCTTTGATGCCGCCGCAATGCTTTTCGATCAGCTCTTCGAACGAAATGCTCATGGCTTCTTCGACAACACATGGGTTGTTCACGTGACCCGAAATCGCAAACAGTTTAGTGCCTGCGTTATTTGGACGACCGAAGCTAGAAAACCACTCCGGCCCACGGCGCAAGATCGTTGGAACGACCGCGATGGATTCGACGTTGTTCACTGTTGTTGGACAGCCATAAAGTCCCGCGCCCGCTGGGAACGGCGGCTTCATCCGCGGCATGCCCTTTTTGCCCTCAAGGCTTTCAAGCAAGGCTGTTTCTTCGCCGCAAATATACGCCCCTGCTCCGTGGTGCAGGTAAATGTCGAAATCCCAACCGGATTTTGCAGCGTTCTTACCAACGAGACCAGCCGCGTAGGCTTCGTTAATCGCGGCTTGCAGCGCTTCCTTTTCGCGGATGTATTCGCCGCGTATATAGATATAGCACGCATTTGCATTCATCGCGAAGCTGGCAATCAGGCAACCCTCGATCAGCGTATGCGGATCGTGGCGCATAATTTCACGGTCTTTACATGTGCCCGGCTCGGATTCATCCGCGTTCACCACTAGATAGCTGGGGCGCCCGTCGCTTTCTTTAGGCATAAAGGACCATTTTAGGCCCGTCGGGAAACCCGCGCCACCACGACCACGAAGACCAGACGCCTTCATTTGATCGATGACCCAATTTCGGCCATTCTTGATGATCTTCGCTGTATCATCCCAATGTCCACGCGCCTGCGCGCCCTTCAGCGTGCGGTCATGCATACCGTAGAGATTGGTAAAAATGCGGTCCTGATCGGTCAGCATTGCAGGATCATCCTTTCGTATTCTGACGCTTGCGCCAGATTTGATAAGTCACAACCATCGACCAAAAGAGGGCCGCCATAACAGCAAAGTCGATGAGTAGAGCGTACCGTCCGGGCATTCCCAGCATCGGTGCGATCCATTGGGCCACGATCCAGAACAGCATGGATCCAGCAATCACAAGTGCGACGGTGCGCCCTTGTTTTGCCAGTGCTGCATCTTGATTATCGTGGCCCATTGGAAGTCTTTCCTAGTCTCGTTTCGGTCTTAGTAAACTGAACCCTTGTCGACGCGCTTAGATAACTCTGTCTCACCGCCCGCAGCCAAGGTCTTCGCTTGCTCAACCCAGTTGTCACGTGTCGCACGGCCCTTAAAGCCCTGCAGATTTGCGTTCACCCAAGCCATTTCAGT